>JAFAUR010000975.1 GCA_019243205.1 Acidobacteriaceae bacterium
CGATACGCCCGGCCACATCGACTTCAATATCGAGGTGAACCGGAGCCTGCGCGTCTTGGACGGGGCGATCTTTATCATAGAAGGTGTGGCTGGGGTGCAACCGCAGTCCGAAACCAACTGGCGCCTGGCCGACCGCTACAATGTGCCGCGCATTATCTTCATCAATAAGCTTGACCGGACGGGCGCTGACTTCTTCCGCGCCGTGAACACGTTGAAGGAGAAATTGGACATTGTTGCCCTGCCGCTGCAGCTCCCGATCGGCATAGAAGATCATTTCATCGGAGTTGTCGATCTGGTGGCAATGAAAGGGATCGTCTGGGAGGGCGGTGAACTCGGAGCGAAGTACCACGACGTGGCGATTCCCAATGACCTCGTGGAGCAGGCCCGCGAGTATCGACAACTGCTACTCGACACGGCGCTCTCAATTGATGACGCCGCGATGGAAGAGTATTTCGAACATGGCGATGTATCGCTCGCCACACTGAAGCGCTGCATCAAAGCTGGGACGGTAGCAGGCCTGTTCCGGCCTGTGCTGTGCGGAACTGCCTTCAAGAACAAGGGAGTACAGCCGCTCCTGGATGCTGTGATCGACTATCTGCCTTCTCCACTGGACGTTCCGGGGATCAAGATCGCGGCGGGTGAGGGCGAGGATGAGTCGGCTGAACGGCGCCGTATTCAGGCTGACCCGGGTGCTCCATTCGCTGGGCTGGCGTTCAAAATCATCAACGATAAGTACGGCACCCTGACATTTGTCAGGATATATGCTGGCACATTGAGAACCGGCGACATGGTTCTTAATACGACTCGCGGACATCGAGAACGTATCGGTCGAATGTTTCAGATGCACGCAGACAAGCGTCAGGAAATCAAAGAAGTCTCCGCCGGAGATATCGCGGCCTTTGTCGGCCTCAAAGATACTGGAACAGGCGACACACTGGCCTCGTCGGAGGATCCAGTCGTGCTGGAGCGGATGGCGTTTCCGGTTCCGGTGATCGACATCTCGGTCGAGCCGAGGACCAAAGAATCAATCGAAAAGATGACCGTCGGGCTGCAGAAGCTCGCTGGTGAAGACCCCAGCTTGCGCCTTCGCACGGACCCCGAGAGCGGACAGACCATTCTGTCGGGTATGGGTGAACTGCATCTTGAGATCATCATTGATCGGCTTAAGCGGGAGTATGGCGTAGAGGCAAACATTGGGGCTCCGCAGGTCGCCTATCGAGAGACCATCACCCGCCCCTACACAGAAACTTATACACATCGAAAGCAAAGCGGCGGAGCCGGCCAATATGCGGAGGTCAAAATCGTGTACGAGCCGCTGGGACGGAATAGCGGCTTCGTTTTCGAAAATGCGGTGGTCGGAGGCGCCGTACCAAGAGAATACGTTCCCGCCGTTGAAAAGGGCACCCGCGCGCAGGCCGACACAGGTGTACTCGCCGGCTTCCCAACAGTCGATTTCAAGGCAACATTGGTCGATGGGAAGTACCACGAGGTTGACTCGAGTGCGCTGGCATTTGAGATTGCGGCCAAGGCTTCCTTCCGCGAGGGCATGCGGAAGGCGGGACCGATCATTCTGGAGCCGGTCATGGATGTCGAGGTGACGACGCCGCAGGATCATGTCGGCGACGTCGTGGGAGACCTCAACCGCAGGCGAGGCATTATCCAGGCTCAGGAAAGTGCCGGTTCGACCGTTATTGTGCGAGCTCATGTTCCACTGAAGGAAATGTTCGGCTACATTTCCGATCTCAGAAGCATGACCAAAGGCCGTGCCTCATTTACGATGCAATTCCATCATTATGACCCCGTTCCGCGAAACATCGCGGACGAGATCATGGCGAAGATCGCCTGATGGCCGACACGCCGCGTCTACATTGGGCGCGGGGCCGCGTAGCAGCGGACGGGGACGACGCTCGCACGGTGGAATGGGTTGGCTTTAACGAGACCGGCGAACCGATCGCTCGGGTCGTCCGCATTCTCGGGCCGCTTCATTCCGGATGGAGGCTCTATCGGGCCGTGGCGCTTGATCGCGAGGCGCGCGTGGTTCAATTGCGCCCAAGACCGCCCGAGGGCGCCGGGTGGTTGGCGTGCATCGGCGGTCAGGTCGTTGGTCGCGCAGCGTTGCCGCTGCAAGCAGTGCGAACCGCAGAAGCCGCGCTGGCCGGCTGATTCACACCGGCCCGAGCGTCGCGGCAACCCAGAGCCGCAACGCTGATCTCCACGCTCGAACGCCATGCGGCGTAAACCTGAGCTAAGTTCGCTTGACAGCAGGCCGGGAGGTCGGCGAACGTTATGACAGCGGCTGAGCAGGATCTGTGACGCATTCCAGACCTGTGCCGCGCAACCAATCTAAGGGAGGACGTCCAAATGGGTTCTTACCTGAGCGAGCGTGAAATCGCGCAACTGGCGCCTGCGGAACAGGCGGCGTTTCCTTCGCCGGTCCCGACGCAGTTGATAACGAATTGCGAATTCAACCCTTTACCGCAAACATCACGGCAGAAGCAGGTCGAAAGCCGAATCCAAGAGCTCGCGGACCAATATGGACGCCGTCTGGGGCTCGACCGGCGTACTTTTTTACGAACGGCCTGTGGTATGGCCACAGCCTTTGTCGCGATGAATGACGTGTACGGCCCGGTCTTTCAAGTTAGTCCCGCCGAAGCCGCCGAGCCTGCTGCGGCTTCCGATCGTGCGAGCGGCACTGCCAAACAATTCGTATTCGACGATCAGCTCCATTTTGTGCGCGACGACTACAAGTGGGAAGGAATCACCGACCTGGCAAAATACGCCGCGTCCCACTGGGTACCGGAATTGAAAAAAGAACCGGTTGGTCTAGGGCTCGATCGATATAAATTTGAGAACTTTCTGAAGGAAATCTATCTCGACAGCGATACGCGGGTCGGATTGTTGAGCGGGGCTCCTTTCGACAACCCCGACTATTGGTTCCTGTCGAACGATCAGATCAAGGAGGCCGCGACTACCGTCAACTCCATTGCTGGAACTCGGCGGCTGCTGTTCCACTCCTTGATCACTCCGAAGCAGCCCGGTTGGACGGAGGAAGTCGACCGTTGTATCGACGTCGTCCGACCGACGAGCTGGAAGGGCTATACGATCGGCGATCCGCTATCGCCTAAGACCACGAAGTACCCCTGGCGGCTAGACGACGAGCAGTTGATGTATCCGTTCTACGAAAAGATCGCCAAGGCGGGGATTACTACGATCTGCATCCACAAAGGTCTCCTGCCGATGGACTACGAGCAGTCGATTCCCGGCGGCGTTTGGCGGTATGCGGACGTGGAGGATCTGCCAAAGGCGGCTAAGGACTGGCCGCAGATCACTTTCGTGATCTACCACTCCGCGCTTCGCGCCTTCCTTGAGGATCCCCAAGCCGAGCTCGACAACTTCGAGAAGACCGGCTATATCCGTTGGGTCAGTGACTTGGCTGCGATCCCGCAGAAATTTGGGGTCAACAACGTCTACTGCGACGTCGGTACCTCCTTTGCGATATCTGCGATCGCAAATCCAAGATTCTGCGCGGCGATGATGGGCACCCTGATCAAGGGGCTCGGTCATGACCATGTGTTTTGGGGCACCGACTCCGTCTGGTACGGTTCCCCGCAGTGGCAGATTGAGGCGTTTCGCCGGCTTGAGATCCCCGAGGACATGCAACAGAAGTTCGGATTTGCACCACTTGGCCCCGCAGACGGCCAGGTGAAGAGCGATATCCTTGGATACAATGGGGTGCGCCATTACCGGCTTGATTTGACGGAGGACCTAGAAAACGACGGGTTCGGCCGTGTCAAAGCTGCCTACCTCAAGGACGGCCAGCTTCGTACTAATCTCGCCTATGGTTACGTGGTCCCTCGGGGCTGATCCTCAGATCACCCGTTCCTGAAGTTGGGCCTCTCCTGCCGACGGCGGGAGAGGTTCCTGTTGCACGATCCTTAGATGTTGTGGCCAAAGATGCGATTCAAAATGAAATAAACAACCCCTCCGATCAAGAATCCAACGAGCGTACCGTTGATGCGAACGTATTGCAGATCCTTTCCAACGTGCAATTCGAGCCGATCGGTAACCGTCTTGGTATCCCATCCCGCGATTACAGCAGCAATGAACTTGGCCAGGGCTTCGCGTAGCGATGGCAACATAGCGCCGATCGCCGCATGGACGGCGCTTTCCAGCCGCTGCCCGGCAATTCGATCCTCGGCCAAGCTCCGGCCGATATCGGCGAGGATTCCTTCCAAGAAGCGAATAGTACGGCCGCTCGGCGCAGTCGCATCTGACTCGATCGCCAACCGCAGTCGCCGCCAGACATCCCACAGCCAACTTTGAACTGCATCGTGCGACATTACACGACGAATCGCTGCTCCGATCTCGGCAGCCCGCGTCGGGTCGTGCTCAAGCCGGTCGACTTCACCGCGTATCCACAACTCGAACGAAGCACGCAGCTCCGATCCGGCCGGGCCCATTTTGTCCAGCTCCTCGTTGACAGCACTGAGCACGCGCCGTGCAACATTGGCGCCAATCGCCCATCCAACTAGGCGCCCGCTGTGCTCCGAGACTTTTTCCGCGATTGCTCGACGTAGGCTTTCCTCATTTGAGACGAGACCGCTTCTGACCTGGTCAAGCAGATAGCTAAGCGCCTCCTGATGCCGTCCTCCGTCCACCAGCGCGCGTAATATGCGCGCTATGACGATGCCCGATCCCGTACCTCCGAACAGCCGCGGAAGAATGCGTGCCGTTATCCTGCGGGCTCGTCCGTCTTCCGTAGCTGCGAGGAAGCGAGGCACTATGCCGGCCAGCATTTGCGCTGCCGACCTGGCCGCTTTCGGCTCACAAAGGAGGCGCTGCAGAATGCCCGAAAGATCCAATTGCCCAATCACGCCAGCGACGTCTTCCGGAGTAAACACGTGGTTCGCAACGAACCTCCCTAGAGCATGGCCAATCCGGGCCTTCTGTGCTGGGATGATCGCAGTATGAGGGATCGGGAGACCGAGTGGGCGACGAAACAAGGCGGTTACGGCAAACCAATCGGCAATGCCGCCTACGAAGCCTGCCTTTGCCGCGGCCTCCAGCAGATCGGTGATCCAACTCCGCGGAAGCGCATAACTGCCCACTGTCAATCCGGCCATGACGATGAGCAGAGCGGTTGCTAAAGCGCGGTGGCGCGCAAGGGCCCTTCTCGCTTCGATAGCGGGACCGCCTGCCTCACGTGAACCCCAATTCATGGGTTGATGGTGACATTGCATATCGAAACGGAGGAGCTATGCGGTTTCATACCGAAGGAGAGCCAAAACGAGGAGTAGCACAGGAAATTCTGCCCGGAGTGCGCCGAATCGTCGCCGACAATCCTGGACCGATGACTTACCATGGCACCAACACCTACCTGATTGAGACCGCCGATGGCGTGACTTTGCTTGATCCAGGTCCTGATTCGCCTAGGCATGTTCAAGCCGTTCTGGCAGCGGGGCACGGTCGGATCGCACACATTCTGCTCACCCATGCCCACCACGACCATTGTGGCGCACTATCGGCTATCAGATCCGTAGTTGACGCCCCTACCTATGCCCACCGCAACAGGACGGGGTCGGATTTTTCACCCGATGTTTTCCTTCCTGCCGGGGCCACTATCGGAGGCATGACTGCCATCCACACCCCAGGACATACGGATGATCACCTGTGCTTTGCCCTGCCCCGAGG
>JAFAUR010001123.1 GCA_019243205.1 Acidobacteriaceae bacterium
GGCAAGAATCACGGCGGCAGCGACTATTAGCAGCGATAATCACCTATCAGCAGTGATACTGCGAGACCAGGCCCGCGAACACACTCCAAAAGCAGTCGGTCCAGCGCGGGCAAGTCTTACATCCGAACGGATGGGCAAGCGGCGTTCACGGCGATTTCGCTGTTGCCCGTCAACAACTTAGCTGAAAACGCTTGCGCCCCCATGCTACTGTCTTGTCCGAAGCCAACCGCAGAATCATGTCGACGCAAATCCAGATCAACGCCAACCGTGAAAACGCCAAACTCTCCACCGGCCCGCACACGCCCGAAGGCAAATCGAACTCTTCTCTCAACGCGTTGAGAACCGGTCTCACCGGCCGCACCGTCCTGCTGCCCTCCGATGACCTCGCCGCCTACCAGGCCCATGTCGATCGTTTCATCTCCGCTCACCAGCCCGCCACCGACCACGAACGCGCCCTCGTACAATCCATCGCCGACACCGAATGGCGCTTACTGCGCATCCCCACGCTCGAAGCCGGCATCTACGCGTTGGGCCGCATAGAATTCGCCGCCGAGTTCGCTTCCGAACAGGATCCAGCGGTTCGTGCCGCGCTGGTCGAAGCCAAGACGTTCCTCACGTACAACCGCCAGCTGAACAATCTCAGCATCCAGGAACGCCGCCTCCGCAACCAGCTCGTCGATGACCTCACCGAAATCCGCGACCTGCAGGAAGAGCGCGAGGCGCAGGCCCGCGCCGACCTCACGCGCGCCGTAACCGTCTACGAAGAAACCCGGCGCACCGGCGACGACTTCGATCCGGCCGAATTTGGCTTCGAATTTTCAATGGACGAAGTCGAAGAGCGTCTCGCGTATCTACAGTTGGTCCGTAAGGGTCACAGCCATACGCTCGCCGCCGTACTCGCCCGCAGATCCAAGCGAGCTGCGTGACGTCGGTGCCCCGCCCGGACACAAGTAGAATGACGTTAGTCCCTCATTTCGCTTGCGCAGTTTTCGCAGGAAACAGTTCTCTTCCAGGTAGCGCCGAAAACTGTAAATGCACGTGCTTGCGGAGTTCTTGCGCAACCGCTCTGGGGCGGCCTACGTCGAACGCGCTGTTATACTTGAGTGATTTTGGGGCCTTTTTTTGAGAAAGTTTAGTCTCGTTTTCCTTCTTCCACTATTTGCGGTTCCAGCAGCTCCAGCACAATTCACGAACGGTCAGGCCGCACGTGCGGAGTTTGGTCAGCAGGCCTTCACAACGGGAGCCAATGGCATCTCCCAGAACCTGCTCGGCGCGCCCAGCGGCCTTGCTTTCGCCAATGGGATTTTGTATGTGGCCGATAACAACCGCGTCGGTGCGACGCCGAACAACAACCGGATCTTGGGTTTCGATACCACGCAATTACCGGCTCCCAGCGCTGATGTAACCGCCGCTTTGCATCCGAATAATAACTGCTGGGTTTGCGGCTACAGTGCCGTACGGCTGTATGGCGAGGTGGATTACGCAACTCCCTATCCTGGTCGCGCCGCCGTCCCAGCCATAGGGCCACCCGGAGGTCAAAATGTCGGCAGCATGGAGACGCCAACCGCCGTGGCAACCGATGGCACGCACTTCGCCGTCGCCGATACGGACAACAATCGCGTGCTGGTCTGGTACAAGCTTCCCGCCTCGCAGTTCACCCCTCCCGATATCGTCCTTGGCCAGACGAATTTCACATCCTTTCAAACGCCTCAGTTGGTGAACGCCAATTCCCTCCGCGGACCACAGGGCGTGTGGTTCCAGAACGGCAAACTCTTCGTGGCCGATACGCAGAACTATCGCGTCCTTATCTGGAACAGCATCCCGACGAGTAACAACCAGCCCGCCGACTTGGTGCTCGGTCAGCCTAATTTCACATCCGCCAATGCACCGCCCGTAACCAAAACGAATCCGACTGCGGCCGCGAACCAACTCCTGAATCCTGTTTCCGTCACATCTGACGGCACTCACGTCTTCGTCGCCGATCTCGGGTTTAACCGCGTTTTGATCTGGAACTCCATCCCGACGACTCAGGATCAACCTGCTGATGTTGTCGTCGGGCAACCGGACATGTCCAGCACGGTGCCGAACAACAACTCCGCTGTCTGCACCCCGGAAGGAACGGACTCCAACGGCAACCCGATTTACCCTGGCCTCTGTGAAGCTACCTTGAACTTCCCAAGGTATGCACTCTCGGATGGGACGAGGCTGTTCATAGCAGACGGCGGCAACGACCGGGTTCTGATCTTCAATCACATTCCGACGGCAAACGGCGCGAAGGCAGACAACGTTCTGGGCCAGCCGGACTTTGTGACCAACATCGTGACCAACCAGGCTCAATCGATTGCGAGTACCGCCATCGACAACACGGGCGCCGTCGACACTTTGCCCAGCCCCATGTCGCTCGCCTGGGACGGCCAAAATCTGTACGTATCTGACCCTTATAATCGCCGCGTTGAGGTATTTTCGCCTGGAGACGTTGCGTTACCCGACAATTCC
>JAFAUR010000421.1 GCA_019243205.1 Acidobacteriaceae bacterium
GGTAGTCAACGGCCTTCCCTGGTCCGGGAATTACTACATGGTCGACGGTGTCCACAACACGGAACCGCTAAACGCCTTCATTAGCATTAGCCCGCCGCTCGATTCCGTCGACTCCTTCAAAGTCGAGACCAGCAATCCGAACGCGGAATACGGGTCGTTTGGCGGCGCGATCATTAACCTCACTATCAAATCGGGCACTAACTCGCTGCACGGAGAAGCGTTCGATTTTCTGCGGAACGAGGATTTGAACGCTCGCGACTTCTTTGCGCAGACCAGGGCTCCTTACAAATCCAATCAGTTCGGCGCTCTCGTCAGCGGACCCATCATCCGGAACCGGTTATTCTTCTTCGTCAGTTATCAGCAACTCCGTTCTGACCAGGGGCAGACGAACACGTTGACGGTACCGACCGCGCTCCAGCGGCAGGGAATCTTCACTCAAGGCAATCCCGGGGTCATTTACGATCCGCGCAACGGTCAACCGTTCGCGAACAACACAATTCCGACGAACCGGATGGACCCAGTCGCCCAGAACGTCCAGAACATCTTCCCGTTACCGAATCAGCCTGGTCTGGCCAATAACTACATCGATAACACCGTAAACACGGTCAACGCCCCTCAAGGCGATGTAAAGATTGATTTTCACGCCACCGACAAGGATCACATTTTCGGACGCGAGTCGATAGCCCATAAGCTGTTCACCAATCCTTCGCCCGCCAATATGTTCATGTTCGGTGGTCCGAACTCGGAAGCATTCAATCAAAATGCGGTGCTCGGCTGGGATCGCACAATCACCCCGACCATGGTGAACGAATTTCGCTTCGGTTTTAATCGGTTCAACGTAGTGGACACGGCAAATGCCTACGGGATAAACGAAAACAATGCGCTCGGCATTCCCAACGGCAACATCACCAGCTTGCCGTATACGTCGGGGATTGCGCAGTTCCAGATCTCCGGGTACAACGTGTCGAACAGCCTCGGAAACAATAGCAGCAGTTTGACGGGCGATCCCGGATGGACGAACGCAAAGCGTATCGCCAACATCTTCGACTACACCGACAATGTCACCTGGATCAAAGGCAAACATTCGTTGAAGTTCGGCGGCGATATCCAGCAGATTCAATCCACGCTGACAAACGCCCAGGATGATCCGCGCGGCATCTTCTTCTTCAACGGCAACTACACGAGTAATGCGGGCGCATCGGGCACCGGCGTTGGTTATGCGAGTTTCCTGCTTGGGATTCCCTACCAGGTCTATCGAGACTTTGTAAACACCGTACCCGCCGTCCGGATGACATTTGCGGGGTTTTTCGTACAGGACGATTTTCGGGTCACGCCGAAGCTCACCTTGAACATCGGTCTGCGTTGGGACCTGTTCACGCGTCCGGTTGAAAAATTCAATCGCCAGTCGAACTTCGATCCCGCAACCGGTCTCATCGACATAGCTTCGTCCAATAATCGCGGCCCAAACGTAAACAACAACTACGGCAATTGGGGCCCGCGCTTCGGGTTCGCATATTCACCCGACGAAGGAAAAACGGCCATTCGCGGCGCGTTTGGCATGAGCTATTTCCCCGATAATTTCGGAGCAACCGGCGGAACGCTGGAAAGAAACTATCCGTTCTTTACGCTCGGCCGCTACATCACGCCAACGCCTTTCACGCCCTTCTGGTCACTGAGTGGCAACGGCCTGACCACTCCCCTCAACATTCCGTACACTCCAGGTGGAACGCTGACCCCTCCTCCAGGTTTTGGCGTGTTCTTTGTTGCCAAAAACTTCAAGCAGGATGAGGCCCAGGTCTGGAATTTCAGCATTCAGCGCCAGTTGCCTGGGAACTTTGCGTTCACTGCCGCCTACGTCGGAACGCACGGTCTCCATCTTTATCGGGACTTGCAGTTGAATCAATCGCTGCCCGGCCCCGGTCCGATTCCGCCACGTTTGCCGTACTACGCGGTTGCCCCCAATATTCCGACTGTAGACCAGCGCAACGGAGATGGGACCTCTCACTACAACGCTCTTCAGCTCAAAGGTGAAAAGCGCTTCAGCAACGGGTTTTCGTTCCTCGCTTCTTACACGTGGTCGAAGACCATGGACAACACCACCACCATTCTTTATCCATACAACGACAAGCTGAATTACAACCTCAGCCAGGGCTTCAAGCTGGTTGACGTGCCACAGACCTTTGTTTTGAGTTACAACTACGAGCTTCCTATCGGAAAGGGCAAACCTTTCCTAGGCGGATCGACGGGCGTTGTTGGACACCTTGTCAGCGGATGGTCGGTAAACGGCATCACGACAGTCCAGAGTGGGCAACCGCTATGGATCACGGTAGCTAATAACCTGCTCAACAACAACGGCGGCAGCAATTCCGCGAATATCACGTGCCCAAACGTTCCGACTCCTAAGACGGTTCAGCAGTGGTTTTACACCGGCTGTTTCACTGCCCCGCCGGCGTACACGTTTGGGAACGGTGGCGTTGGCCACGTGTTTGGTCCCGGAATCGTCAACTGGGATTTCTCGGCGGCAAAAGAGACCGCCCTCAGCGAAAAACTGAGATTCCGGCTGGAGGCAGATTTCTTCAACATCTTCAACCAATCGCATTTCAGCAATCCCAATACGACCTTTGGGAACTCTAATTTCGGCACAATCAGCTCTGACAGGCTTCCACCGCGGCTCATTCAACTGGGTGCAAAGATTTCGTTCTGAAGTTCCCGCATCGCTCGCCTGGGTCTGCGCCGTCCTGCTGCTATGGACTAGCACAGCCGGCGCGGCTGTAACGCTGAAGACTTCCGACACGCGACTTGCTGCCGCGTTCGATTGGGCGCGTCGCCAGGCACTCGCTTATGCCTTCAGTGGTGACCCGGTCGGCGATTGGTACGAGGCTTCCCTCCCCGGCCGGCAAGCGTTCTGCATGCGCGACGTCGCGCACCAAAGTATGGGTGCGCACTTCCTCGGACTGGCTTGCCATACGCGCAACATGCTCAGGAGATTCGCCGAAAACATTTCCGATTCAAAGGACTGGTGCAGCTACTGGGAAATCGACCAGAACAACCGTCCGGCGCAGGTCGACTATAAGGACGATACGCGGTTCTGGTATAACCTGCCTGCCAACTTCGACGTGCTGGATGCCTGTTTCCGCATGTACGCCTGGACCGGCGATGGAAATTACGTCTCGGATCCGGTGTTTCAAAATTTCTACCGCCGAACCGTTTACGACTATGTGGCGCGATGGGATCTCTCTGTAGATCGCATCATGGCCAGACCCAGAATCATGAACATTCGAGGCCACCTCGATCCAACCAATCGATTCCAAAAAAATAGAGGCATTCCCAGCTACGATGAGGGCAATCCGAAGTTCGTTGTCGCCATCGACCAGCTCGCGGCACAATATGCGGGTTTCAGCGCGTATGCACGGTTCGCGCAGCTTTGGGCTGATTCGAATGAGGCGAAAAATGCACTCGAGAAAGCAGCCGCGCTCAGGTCATTGTTGAACGAAACCTGGTGGGACAAGTCAACTCATCGTTTCTACACTCGAGTCAATCTCGACCATGAGTTAGAAGGTCACGGAATGAATCCGTCGCTCTTGTACTACGGCGCTTTGGAAGATGGAGAGAAATCGGGATCGGTCCTCGCCTCTATTCTTGACGCCACGAAGAGCCCTGATGCCATGGGCGTCGAGGAACAGTCCCATGTTCCCGAAATCCTGTATCGCTACGAGAAACCCGAAGCCGCATATGAGCAGATCCTAGATCTGACGCGTGAAGACAAAGCGCGCCGCGAATATCCCGAAGTGTCTTACTCGGTAATCGGTGCCATCGTAAACGGCCTCATGGGCATACAGGTCGAAAACGCCGACCCAGGTAACGCTCTCACCGATTCCATGTATGTCGAGGGGCCCGTGTCCACACTGCCGCGGCTAACAGCTCAAACCCAATGGGCCGAGATCGACGAATTGCCGGTCCGGAACAATTACATTCGCGTGCGCCACGACGGCCTAAGAAAATCCAGTTTTCAAAACGTGCACGGACCCTCACTGATTTGGAGAGCGTGCTTGCCCGTATCGGTCTCTAAGCTAACCGTTAACGGTTCAGCCGTCCCCGCGAAGGCTGCGCGTCAACATGGTCAAAGGCTCTCCTGCGCGTCGACGCCCGTTGGTTCTGGTGACACTGCCACAGTCGAAGCAATCGAGTGAAGCACAACTCCATAGATGAGGTGTGCTGCCAGCGCGGAAACGTGCGAGCGCCACCCTGCGCGGCCAGGCTCCTCTAATCCCGAAGCCGAAATCGCGCATTCGTCTCCCAAAAACCACAGTCCGGCTCCAAACAAGGTTCCACGTCCCGCTCGTATTACGGGCAAGCGCGCCGCTGTCAACGCGTAACCTACGCCGGTTGCCGTCGCGAACGCGTAGTGCACGAGAGTACCGATCCTCTGGGCACTCTTCTCGTCCAGTTCGCCACAACCCATGCGCGCCCAAATCGCGCGCGCAAACCTCGCGTCCGTTCGTGCACTCAATCCGAATGAGTCACGATCGAACAGGCAAACCAGGGCCTTCATGCCGATCCCGCCGCACAGACCCGCCATCGCCCCAGTCACAAGCGATTTCTTCACAACCTTTAGACTGCTTATCGCTCCGATTCGGCGGGCTTAATTAGTTCATCGCGCAACTTTCCTATGCGCCCGCGCGGTCCGCCAACGAACGGCAACGAGATCGCATCCCATTCCCGATCCGAGGCTCCCAAACGATTCCATGTGCGGCCGCCGTCCCGAGAGATGTCCGTTCCGTTGAGGCCAACCGCAATCCATGCTCTCTAAGCGCTGTCGACAGCAACAGCCGAGCGATATCGGCAGTACGCGTTGTTTGCCGGACGAGTCAGCGCGGCCACGATACGAGCCAATCAACTACGCCTCTATCTTTCGGCTATCGCTTATGTTTTGATGAGCGCCTTTCGCCGGCTCGCGCTTTCGGGCACAGCCTGGGCGCGGTCGCAATGCGACACCGTTCGTTCCCAGTTGTTGCGCATCGGTGCTCAGGTACGCATGACCGCCCGAAAGGTCTAGATCTCGATCGCTAGCAGCTATCCGCATTGGCGTGTCTTCGCCCAAGCCAATCAGCAGTTGCGCTGTTGAATTCAACAGGCAGCATAGTTCTTTGACAACTTTGTGTTCTTGTTAACCGGCAGTTCATGGCGGAGCGTCCCAGAAGCGCATTTGTCTTCCTCCGCACCATCCCACCCGACGCGGGATTACCCCGTATGATTGGGACGTAGGAAGCCCGGTTTGTTAGCTGGCGTGCGTGACAACTACCATGGAGTCGGAGGCTTTCGCTATGCCTACACGCGTGGAACGGCGCACAGTCAATCTGTCTGCATATCCAGATCTGGTCATCGTCTATCTCGGGATGCGAGTGAATCGCATCACTGGAATCAAGACACTACTTGGCTTTGGGCCAAAGATTTCTTCTTCCGCTACGGCGCAGCCCGACGGGCTGCTTCGGCACGAGACATTCATCTGGTCGTTATTTCCAACGCATGCTGGCATCCGGCAATACTGGCGTGACCTAAACTCACTTTGGGAGTGGACGCGTTCGGAGCCACACCGGCAGTGGTGGCAGAACTTTTTGAAAGACTCCGGCGGAACCGGGTTCTGGCACGAAACGTACTTTCGACGCGGGGGCATCGAGGCCGTTTACGACGATGTGCCGGAAAAGATCGGCTTAATGGCGTTCGCACCAGTGGTACCGGCTCGCGGACCGATGTTTGGCGCAGCAGCAAGGGCCGAAAAGGAATTTGGAGGGCGACCCGTATTGTCCGAGGAAGAACTCTACGGGGAGCCAGAAACGCAACGGTAACTTACGCCCAAAACAGGATCTTCCTGGTCTCGCCTTACCGACCAAACGCTATCCTTTGTGGTGTGAACCGTGGATTCGGGCCGTGACGCGTCGTGCAGCGGTCCGCCTCCGGTTGGTCGGCAAACCGGAAGTTGAGCCTCGGCACTCCCCCCAGGCCCAACAGAGCGCGATCTATTCATCAAGCAGCTTGCTCGCCACGAATCTGCCGCTGTTTCCGGGCCGCCTCCAGCTTCCGGTCGCGCTCCGCGTGAATCTCCTGCTGCCGCCCCGCCAACATGTCCTTCGGTGTGATGTAGCCCGTCGCGCTGTTCAGGCGGACATTGTTGTAATGGTCCACGTATCCGCTTACCAGACGCCGTGCGTCATCCAGCGACAACGGCGTTCTCGGCCCGATGCACTCCGCTTTGAGCGATTTGTGCCAGCGCTCGATCTTTCCGTTCGATTGCGGTTAAAACGGCGAGGTCCGGACATGCGTCATTCCCGAGATTGTAATGAACTCTTTGAAATCTTTGGCGATGAACTGCGGGCCGTCAGGTAGGAAACATCGATCAATGTGCCAGTGGTCATGGGCCGCCAGCGGCTGCGCGAAGCCCGTGCCCTTCTTCGACGGTTTGCCGTTCCACTTCGACAAGAGTCCCGCTTGGCTGAGCACCCCCCACACGCTGGACGGGCTGACCGCCACGATGTCGGCATCGAGCATCATGGACGTCAGCCGCCGGTAGCCCTCCAGCGGGTTTTTCAGGTGGAACCCAATGATGGCCTGCTTCTCCCACGCCTCCAGCCAGAAATCTCGGGGAACCCACCATTGTGCTCGTTCACCTTGCCGTAGCGTTCCCGCCAGTCGTAGAACTTGCTGGCGGTGATGTCGAGCCACTCGATGAACCGCCCGGTGCCGATCTCAGTTTTCTCCGACCAGCGTCGGACGAAATCCACGATCTGGTCCCGCGTGTCGTGCGGAACCCAGACCCCGGTCAGAGTTCCCCAAGCGTATTTTTTTAGGGCCACATGCTCGGCCATCAGCTCCGCCAGAACCTCGTCCTTGGTCTGGATCTTCTTCCCCAGGTATCCGATGCGCTCCTGGTCGGCGGAGTGGTTCGGTCGCTCCTTCTGCTCGAAGGCGGCCGCGCCGTTCTCGAAGAACTCCTTTTGCCAGCGGTAGAAAACCGTGGGTTGCAAGCCGAGCTCATCACAGAGCTTCGAGATTGGCTCATTCTCCAGAAGATGCCGCCTCAGCACGGCGACCTTCTCCGCCGGTGAGTAGTGCTTCCTTGACTTTTTCATGCGCTCTCTCCTTTACCTTACTGGGAGAACGCCTTCTCCATTTCGAGCTGAACCGGAACAAATTCTTCCTGGAACACGCTCAAAACCGGTCTCACCGGACGGACGAACTGTCCTGCCTCGGCCGCTCGGAATTTGCAGCCGAATTCGCTTCCGAACAGGATGCCGCCGTCCGTGCCGCCCTCATCGAAGCCAAAACGTGCCTCGCCTACAACCGCCAGCTGAACAATCTCAGCATGCAGGAACGCCGCCTCCGTAATCAGCTCGCCGGCTATCTGGACAACTCACCAGGAAACGCAAAATCTGGCGAGTGTCGACCCTGCCGAATGTGGGTTCGAATATCAATGGACCAGATCAAAGACGGTTCCGCCCATTTGCACTTGGTCCGCCCAGGTCCCAGCGCTTCACATTCGTGATGAAGGCATGTGCTCCCGGACGGAATAAATTCGGCATTCTTCCCCGGCAGAAATGCAAACGTGTCTTCCTGGGCCGGGCTGAGATCCGTATCAAATACGCTTGCATCGGGGACGGACCTCTATCAGACGCGCTTGAGTCCTATCGGGATTGATAGAAACGCACACTTGAGTGCAGTGAGTTCTGGCACATTATCTCCGATGTTCTCCTGTTTGAAGTTCGAGTTACGAACGACCCCGACAACGTAACTGGGCCCGACTGCACGGAACGTTAATTGCTTATGAGAACAGTCGGCGTGGAACTCACGCCCAAGGAGTCAGTGATGAACATGCAAATATCCTCGAGTCTGGTGCTGGGCCTTCTATTAGGAGCACTCCCCGCTCTCAAAGCGCAGGTTCGGTATAGCGTAACCGACCTGGGCGTTGTATCCGCCGCTGCCATGAATAATGCGGGTCAGGTGACGGGTTATTTTCACACATCCACCGGCGCCTCTCACGCCTTTCTCTACACTGATGGTCAAATGATCGATCTCGGCACCTTGGGCGGCAACAACAGTGGCGGAAGCAGCATCAACGATGGGGGTCTGGTGACCGGGTCCTCGCAAACCAGTACAGGCGATTCTCATGCCTTCCTCTATAGCTACGGTCAGATGATTGACCTCGGCACGTTGGGCGGCAGCACCAGTTCAGGCGTTCGGATCAACACTGAGGGTCAGGTGACCGGTCAATCGGAAACGTTCTTCGATGCAACGCACGCCTTTCTATACACCGGCGTTCAAATGACGGACCTGACGCCGTGGACATTGGACAGCAGTACCGGTGTTTCAATCAACGATGCCGGGCAGGTAACTGTCGGACTCGATGGAAATATTTTTCTCTATAGTTATGGTGATCTGATTCAAGTGACTACAACGGGCAGCCATGTGGCCGCCCGCGTGGGGGGCGCCATCAATGGTTCCGGACAGGTGACCGGTGATTTCTTCAACGGTTCTCAATTCCAGGCTTTTCTATACAGCAGCGGTCAATTTTCGCCCCTGGCGAGCCCGGGAGAGAGCGCGGGGTTCGCAATCAATAATGCCGGGGACGTCGTGGGCTATGCCGTCGTTCCCTTCGGCGGGCTTACTGGTGCTCTATGGCGCAATGGTCAGTTGCAACTTGTCGGGGTGATCGGACATTCGAACTGTATGGCGTCTGCCATCAACAATCTGGGGCAGGTCGTGGGAGCTTGCGGACCTGGTAATCGAGATTACCCGAATTCTGTTGGCTTTATCTACAGCGATGGCGACTTCTCCGCCACTGACCTGAATAACCTCATCGATCCCAAGCTGGGCATCACCATAAGCGAGGCCAGCATGATCAATGATCGGGGCCAAATTGTAGCTAATTCAGGTGGACACACGTTCCTGCTTACGCCCATCCCGACCTCGAATCCATAGAGATTGGCGGGAGGGCCACCTCTCGGATTTGCCTGAGAGGACAAGCGGCGAGCGCGTCGCTGTAGCCTTGCGAAGCAGCTTTAAATACGCGAGAGGCTCTTCGATTTCATCCATTCGAAAATTCGAACCCAAATTCGGCCGGGTCGAATTTTGTGGCCTCGACCCCACCGCGTTCTCTGTAGATATCGAACTCGGAAACGTTTACCTCGTGCGGGGGCGGCGCCTCGACGCTCTGCGGGCCTATTCTGAGGCCCTTAAGTACGCACCAGTGATTCCGAACTTCGCGAGCCGGTTCACGCCCAGATCCAAAAGAGTGTCTCTAGTCTCGCCTGATCGCAGTGATCCCTTACGATACCCATTCCTGAAGTGAACTTCAGGAGATCGCGGCAAATGAGCGACATCGCCTACCTCATCCTGGAGCGCTTGCGCTTGGGGCCCCTTCCCCAGCGGTGAGGCGGGCGAGGGCTGCCGGCAGGTTACGTTCTCGATGGCAATGCCGTTCGGGGCCGCTCGGATCATGGCTTCGCGCTAATCGCTCTTGCGTTTCCTGGACCGCAGTACCACTGATTTAGAAATTAGATCTGCTTTGCCGCGTGTTCGTGTTCGGCCTTTAGCGCGGACCGTTCGCATTGCCAGTGATGGCTGGATTACCAGGGCCGTGAACTCATTTGCGGGGCAAGTTCATGTGCATCTACGGCCTTTCGAATCGTTCTACAGGGGACTAGAGGATCACGCGTAACGACAAAAGACATCGCGGTCTTGTTCCGCGTTAGGGGCGCGTAACGTTCGCGGTCTCAACGATAGTTCTGATAATCGCGGCTTCAGCCACTGCACAACTAAACTTTCACAAAAGCGCAGGTTGCAGACCATAGTCGCAAGGTCGAGGGCAGTGTAGACGAATTTCGAAAGTACCTGGGAAACCGCGGCGACAATGCCCGGCAGAATGCCCAAACGGCGCAGAGCAGCGGAGCAACACGGCGCGAACGAACAAATACAACCAATTCGGACGCACGCCCGCAGCGGGCAAGGCAAACAAAAGATGAATTGGGCGATGCTTTGGATGACCTGAATGGTTCGACGAATCAGTTGCACCGCAAATTTGATCCGAGCCGAACTACATGGAAACGCGAGTCCAAATGGAGCGCGTCATGGGGGACGCGCGTAAAGTGAACCAGGTGATGGTGAGAGGCAATTATGGGTCACAGCCTCAACGCTTTTGGAGAGCCCTGCGCAAAAATATCAACGATCTTGCACGCTGTTACGGTTTGACTCCGTTAGGCGTTTGAAAAGCGTCGTTCGCATCCAACTGCTTCGCCAAGCTTTTTGCGTTCTCCTGGCAGCGCGGATCATTCGCATGAATCGGACGGAGATGGCCGTTGTCGTTCATCGAGCCGAGGCCCTGGATCCTCGCTGTAACGAATGAAAGGGCAGCGGGGCAAGCGTTGCGGCCCGTGACCTGATGCGTAACATCGCGCGCTTCACAGATTCATCCTGCCCGATGCCTGCGCCTTTAGACTGCCTTTCCTCACCGCGTGAGTAAACCGAAATTGCCCCTTGTCACTCGATTGCTGCTGGTACATTGAACGGCCGTCATGGCTCGGCTCACATGCGCGTAGTGAAAAATTTAGATCTGCTTTCTAGCGGGTTCATCTTCGTCAAGGGATTGGGACGAGTCAGCCCTTGCCAAGGACGAATACAGCACGTACGTTTACGACTATTGGGGCCGGATCTAGCCGGGCAAGTGCATGCCGCGGTTTCAAAGGGAAGGAACGTTAGATGCGATTCAGAACAAGGGTTGCGGTCCTCGCTTTGAGTTTCGCTAACTCGATGATCGAGGGCTGGGGATACGCGGACGAGAAACGAGAGTGAAAGCAGGCAAGTCGGGGCGGATCGTACTCGGGCGCGAGCTCGGTTGCGCCGGGTATGTAAGTAAACGAGATCAATAAGAATGGTCTTGCTCTTCAGTTGAACTTGCAATGCAGGAAGTACTACGAACGACGACCTTAATAAGCGGTAGTTGCTGTCGGCATTTAGACGTCCCTCGGCTTGATTACGCACGCGTAATCGGACTCGTTCCGGCCCCGACGGCTGCTCAGCGCGACATTGCATCGCTGAAGCTCAGGAGCGTTATGAAGATTTTCGTTTTCTTCATGTTGGCCTCGACCTTCGTTGTTGCTGAATCCGGCTCTCAAAGCAGTGAACGCCTGTCTACATTCTTCAAACAAAATATCGGTTTGAATGACTCGGAAATCGGCAGTATTGAAAAGGGTGAACCGGTCGCGAAAATAGTCGAATCACCCAAGGCGTCTCAAATGTTCCTATTCGGCGCTATTTCCATAAACGCGCAGCCCGACGACTATGTGCGTTTTGCAACCAACCTCCAGAACCTTAAATCGCTTCCTAGCTATCTGGCGCTTCATAGTTTCTCAACCCCACCGGCTTTGTCCGACTTATCCGGGTTTGACATGGACGCCGACGAAGTTGCTGATTTAAAGAACTGTGAACCCACTGATTGCGACATGCAGTTGCCAGCGGAGAACATCGAGAAATTCAGAAGCAGAATCAACTGGTCCGGCGACGACCCGGGAGCGCAGGTGAACCATCTGGCAAAAGAAATGGTGTTAGAGACATTGCTCAAGTATCAGCGACTGGGAGATTCCGCGCTCGCCACGTACGTGGACAAGGACGTTCCCTTCCCGGCTAGCCAACAGTTCCGATCTCTTTTGGCATATTCGAAAGTCTTGCCTGACAGAATTCCGTCGCTGGATTCATACCTTCTTAACTACCCGAAGGGGTCTCTCCCGGATAGCTCTACGATTTTTTATTGGGAAAAGATCAACTTCGGACTCAGACCCACGCTTCGCGTCAATCAGGAAGTCGCCGCTCACCTCGTCGGGAACTATGGGCCGGTAGACGTAATTGCAATTAAGCAACTGTACGCGAATCATTATTTCCAAACCGCACTCGACCTCTTCTTCTGCATTCCCCGTGCTCCGCGCGGATTCTACTTGATTGTTATTAAGGAGTCGGAACAGGACGGGCTGACCGGCTTCAAAGGCCGCCTTATCAGGAAGTCTGCTTCAGACCGAGCACAGTCGGCGCTTGGAAAGTATTTAGCCAAGGTAAAAAAGGACCTCGAGGGGTGAGCCGACCAGGCCAGGGCGAATCCAGTTTTGCTGCCGGTGCTGAGTGACATCACGGCATTGAGAGGACTCCGTGTGGCATGCCGTCAGCGACAGAATCGGCGTCGAACCGACCGCCGTACGGGCTTAGACTCGGGATGCTTGGGAATAGATCCAGGAGTGGCGAGTACACGTTTGACGTCCTCGGCAAGCCGACGGAACACATCAAATCGTGGCGGATGAATCGAACTGATGCAGTCCGATTCACGCGTCCGAGCGCATCTGAGCTAGCAACCAACCCCGTGCCAGGCGCCAGTCGCGCGTCACGGTTTCCAAGGACACTCCCAATGCCGCGGCGGTTTGTTCGACAGTAAGACCGCCGAAATAGCGATACTCTACGATGCGCGCGCCGCGCGGATTGACCTGCTCCAATGCCGTGAGCGCATCGTCGAGTGCGATGAGACGCCCGTCGCGGGGATGGCTGGAGCCAGGAATCTCGGTCGATAGCCAATCGCTCGAGGCCGCCGCCGCGTCTGCAGGCCGAGCGCTTGCGAGCGGCGTCGACCAGGATGCGGCGCATGATCTGGGCGTAGGCAGCGAAGAAGTGCGCTTTTCCCTTCCAGTCGACCTGCCGCTTACTCTGGTCCCAACATATTTACCCTGGAACCGCTGTTGATTGTGCGTCCGGATGGCACGCCCGTTCCGGTTCCCGAGATTCGGACGCATCGTGACGGCGAGCGGCTGCGATTCATGCCCAACGGACACGGGCTGGTCTACATGCAAGCAGGCGAAGCGACGCCGTGGCAGGATTTTTGGCTTTTGAATCTCAAGACGATGAAAAGCCGCCGCTTGACAGAGTTGAACGATCGCGCCACAATGCGCACATTCGACGTTACAGCCGACGGAAAGCACATCGTTTTCGACCGGCAGCAAGATAATTCTGCGGTTGTCCTCATTGATCTGCATACCAGCAGGTGAGTTTGCAAACGGGTTTTGTGACCCCAAGCGTTCCGGATCACATCCTGCGGCGCAGACGGTCTAATACGCGGCGTTCGCGCTTCGATGGTCTGCCTTCGCGCAAGGAATCGAAGTCAGGAAGAGATTTGCGCTGTTCTGCAAGTTTGAGGCGCGCTTCTTTGCTGGTTTCGGTTTCGGCGTAGAGCGTCTGGGCGACAACGGCAGGTCCGCGTATTTCGCTCAGCTGGAGGACATCGATTTCGAAATCGCCTGAATCGTTTTTGACTTGGAGGCGGTCGCCTGTCCGGAGTTCACGGGAAGGCTTGATCCTTTGCCTGTTGCATTCGATTCTGCCGAGTTCGCAGGCTCGCGAGGCGAGGGCGCGCGTTTTGAAGAAGCGGGCGGCCCACAACCACTTGTCGATTCTGACTCGGTCCACAGCATTATTTTCGGATACGCCGGGTTTGGATGCGCGGAGGACATGAAAACTCCCCCAACCCAATTTGGCTATACCAGGGCGACGGACCCAGTTTGGAGGTCGTAGACGCCGCCGACAATTTTGACTGAGCCGCTTTTCACCTTGGGCGCGATGATCGGGCCGAAATCGCTGAGGAAATTTACTCCGAGAATCACGTTCTGCCGGATGGCGTTGCTCAGTGGGTCGCCCGGCTGATTTTTGCTGGCTGCGACAGCAGGCTTTACGAGGTTCACGAGGCCGTTGATGGAGCCGGGGAGCGCATCGTTGTCGTTCAGGTGTTGGACCGCGCTTTTAACAGCGCCGCAATTGGAGTGCCCCAAGACCATGATGAGCGGAACGTTCAGTTCGGCCACCGCGTATTCAATTGAGCCCTTGATGGTAACTCCAGCCCCCGCGATAATATTCCCGGCAATACGGATGATGAAGACATCGCCGACCCCAACGTCAAAGAGAACTTCGGGAGCGACGCGCGAGTCTGAGCAGGTGATGATAACGGCCTGCGGAAACTGCGCCGCCGCGGTGGCACGAAAGTCTTCGGGACGCCGGCGGGGATGGAGCGGTTGTCCTGCTTTGAATCGGGCATTACCTGCAAGCAGGTCATCAAGGGCGTGTTTCGCACTGACGGGCTGAGAGCGGTCTGGTTCTGCAGCAAGCCGCGTTAGAGCGCCGGCAATTCCAATTGCTTTCCACGCGCGACGGCGGGTCATCTGGAGCATGAAGGCGATTATTTCGCATTTTCCTGCCCCGGAAATAAACGGCTTTGGATGCGTTACTGAGGCGGCTTAGGCGGAGGATTCGTGTTGTTTGCGCCACCCACTTCGCCGTATTTGATCGTGGATTCGCTCTTGAACTCGTACTTCTTGTACTGATCGTATTTCACGACGACTTTGATTCGTTGTGACTGGCCGTCTTTGAAGTTCAACGTATCGTCCGCGTAGGTGTAGGTCGGGAACCAGTATTTGCCATCGATCTGTTCCCTGTAGGTTTCGAACTTCGGAAACTGCTGGTCTTCGCCACGACGCAGATACCCGGTGGCGCGACCGTAGGTCTTGACGATTTGCAAGTCCTGATCGTCAACCCAGATTTCGCCATCGAAATAGCGCTTGCGGTCCTTGGTGAGCATTTTGGGTTGAACGGTGAAAACGTAGCAGGGAATCTCGTCGACTTTCTCGCGGCGCAGGTACTTGACGTTATACTCGCTCGCGGTGTCGTTGGTCATGACAAAGGGCATGACGTTGCGCAAGTCCTGCTCATCCTCGGCGGTCATCAGAATGTTTTGCAGTGACGCGACGGGAGCGTGCAGGACGTGCGAAGTCCGACGGTTGCGGTCGTCAAAGCTGACTTCTTCTACAATCTGATAGCTGCCGCCCGGGGGGTCCGTCTCGATGATTTTGCTGGTCTGACGATACGTGTAGTTTTCGCGCGCGCGGGCGAACTCGGTTTCCTTATCAGTGAACTTTTTGATGATGTCGTTGATCTGGTCAGGCGTCGGGTCGCCGGTGATGACGGCTGGCTGAACAGCAAGGGCGATGCCGAGAAGGCCGAGGACAAGAGCACAGCTACGTTGCAACATGAGCTACTACCATTATTGCGATTATCTTTGGCGATCAAGGAGGGCTTTGGCGATTGTGACGCGCTGCATATTGCTTGTGCCCTCATAAATCCGGCCGATTTTGGCGTCGCGGTACAGCTTTTCAACCGGGTAATCTTTTGTAAATCCAACGCCGGCCAGGATTTCAACCGCCTGCGAGGCGACTTCTTCGGCCATAGTGGAACAGAAGTACTTGGCCATGGCGGCTTGCATGACGAAGGGCTCGCCCGCATCACGCAGGCGGGCAGCGTTGTAGACCATCAGCCGGCCCCCTTCGATTTTCGTCGCCATTTCGGCGAGCGAGAACTGGATGCCCTGGAATTCACCGATCGTTTTGCCGAACTGTTTACGCTCGCGAGCATACGCAAGAGCATGGTCGAGCGCGCCTTCGGCCAGCCCGAGCATCTGGGCGGCGATGCCGATCCGGCCTTCGTTCAGTGTTTCGATCGCAATCTTGTAACCCTTGCCGACCTCGCCCATGACAGCACTTTCGTCGACGCGAACATCATCCAGAATCAGCTCGCAGGTGGAGGAGGCACGGATTCCGAGCTTGTCTTCCTTCTTGCCGACTGCAAAGCCGGGCATCGCACGCTCGATCAGGAAGCAGGTGATTCCTTTGTAGCCGGCCTGCGGATCAACCGTTGCGAACACAAGAAAGATATCGGCTTCGGCGGCATTGGTGATCCACAGTTTGCGTCCGGAAAGCCGATAGCCATCATCATCACGAGTGGCACGCGTGGTAAGTGCAAAGGCGTCGGAGCCGGATGCGGGTTCGGAGAGCGCATAGGCGCCCAGACTCTCGGTTGCCAGCAGGCGGAGGTATTTGGATTTTTGCGTGGGCGTGGCCCATCGTTCGATCGCGTTCGTAACAAGTGTGTTCTGCACATCGACGATGACGGAAGCGGATGGATCGATTTTGGCGAGTTCTTCGATAGCGAGGATGGACTGAAAGAAGGTGCCGCCCTGACCGCCGTGTTCTTCTTTGATGTCGATGCCCATCAGGCCGAGTTGGAACATCTCGCGAAGCAGCTCTTTGCGGAATTTGCCTTCTTCGTCCATGGCACGGACCTGGGGCTGCAGACGCTCTCTGGCAAAACGGCGGACCGAGTCCTGAAACATGCGCTCTTCTTCGCCGAGGACGGTGAGGGGAGATGCGGCAGCGCTTTCGGCTACGTGGGGCATGACGCGACCATCATAGCTCCGCCGAACGCTGAGAAACTCACTCATCTAAGCTGGAAATAGTTTCCTTACATGCGATTTTGTAGCCGATTTTCTGCTCTTTTTTGTTTAGTTGCCTTCGCAACGGTTTCGAGTGCGGCCCAGACTGCGAACTCGAATGAAGTCACGCGGGCAACGCTCAATAACGGGCTGCGCGTGGTGATCGTAAGAGATGCTCTCGCGCCGGTGACGACGATTCAAGAGAATTACCTGGTCGGTGGGAACGAAACTCCAGCGGATTTCCCGGGTACGGCGCATGCGCAGGAACACATGGCATTCCGCGGCTGCACGGGCCTTACGGCGGATCAGATATCCGCGATCTATGCGCAACTGGGCGGCTACATGGATGCGGAAACGCAGCAGACGATCACGCAATATTTCGTTACGGTGCCGTCGAAAGATCTGGACGTAGCCCTGCGAGTAGATGCGGCATGCATGTCGGGTGTTGAAGATGCGCAAGCGCAGTGGGAGCAGGAACGCGGAGCGATCGAACAGGAAGTGTCGCGCGACCTTTCGAGTCCGGTCTATAAATTCATCACGCGGCTGAACCAGGACTTGTTTGCGGGGACACCGTACGCGCATGATGCGCTGGGGACGAGAGAGTCGTTCGATAAAACGACGGCCGCGATGCTCAAGAAATTCCACGACACATGGTATGCGCCCAATAACGCGATTCTCGTGATTACAGGCGATCTGGATCCGCAGGACACGCTCGCGAAGATCAAGCAGTACTTCAGCGCGATTCCTCGGCATGATGTTCCGCAGCGTCCCGAAGTGAATCTGCGGCCGGTGGCGGCGGACTCCTTTACGCTCGACAGCAATCTGCCGTACGTCTTGAGCATCGTTTCATTTCGCTTTCCCGGGACGGACAGCAAAGATTTTGCGGCGGCGCGCATTCTGAGTGACGTGCTCAACAGTCAGCGAGGAAATCTATATGCCCTGGTGCCCCAAGGCAAGGCGCTTGCGACCGAGTTCAACATGCTCGAGACATACCCGAAGGCAAGCGCGGCGTTTGCGATGGCGGCCCTGCCGGCGGGCGCGGATCCGACAGCTATTACGGCAGAAGCGAAGAAAATCCTGCGTGATTATGCAACGAACGGAGTGCCGGCGGACCTGGTGGACGCCTCTAAAAAGGGAGAATTGGCGGGCGCGGAGTTCGGGCGCAATTCGATTTCGAACCTGGCGGGTTTGTGGTCGCAGGCATTGGCGGCCGAGGGCAGGCAATCGCCCGACGAATTCGTGGGAGAGATCAAGCGCGTGACCGTTGAGGATGTGAACCGGGTGGCGAAGGCATATCTGCTTGGGCAGAACTCGATCACCGCTGTGTTGAAGCCTACGCCCTCAGGCGAAGCGGCATCAACAAAAGGTTTTGGCGGATCAGAGGCCGCAACCACCGCGCCGACCAAACCCGTTGCGCTACCCGCATGGGCGGAGGCGGCGGTGAAATCGCTGCGCGTGCCTGATAACCGGCTGCATCCCTCGGACATGCTGCTGAGCAATGGGATCCGGCTCATCGTGCAAACGGAGCATACAAGCCCGACAGTCACGCTGGTCGGCTCGATCAAAACGCAGGTCGAGATGCAGACCCCTCCGGGCAAAGATGGTGTTTCGGACGTGCTCGAAGGCCTGTTTTCGTATGGGACGAAGAGCCTGGATAGACTGGCGTTTCAGAAGGCGCTGGATGACATTGCGGCGTCGGAGTCGGCTGGATCGAACTTCAGCCTGAAAGTGTTGAAGCAGGATTTCGCGCGCGGTGTGGAGCTGCTGGCGGACAACGAGCTGCATCCCGCGCTCCCGGAGGATGCATTCAAGGTAGTGCAGGAACAGACGGCGCAATTCACGGCCGGTGAGTTGCAGAGTCCGGAGTACCGCACCGGGAAAGCACTCGCGACCGCGCTGCTGCCTCCCAAGGATCCGTTGCTGCGTGAATCGACTCCGAAGACGATTTCGGGACTCAGTTACGTTGACATCCGCAATTACTACGCGGCGACGTTTCGCCCTGACCTGACTACCATCGTGGTGATCGGAGACATAACGCCGGAGGAAGCAAGGTCGGCGATCGAGAAGTGCTTCGGCGAATGGCGTGCCACCGGTCCGAAGCCGAATGTGGTGTTGCCGCCGGTGCCCGCGAATAAAGCTTCGGCCGTGAATGTTCCCGACCCGAACGCGGTACAGGATTCGGTGAACCTGGCGCAGCAACTCGAGATGAACCGTTTCAGTCCGGACTATTACGCGCTTCAACTCGGAAACCATGTTCTTGGCGGCGGGTTCTATGCCACGCGGTTGTACCGCGATCTGCGACAACAGGCGGGGTATGTATATAACGTCGACGACTCGTTGGAGGCGGGAGAGACACGGAGCACTTACTCCATTACGTACGGGTGCGATCCGCAGAACGTGTCGAAGGCTCGCGTGATGGTGGAAGGCGAGTTGAAGGCGATGCAGAAATACAACGTGACTCCGACCGAATTGCAGCAGGCGAAGGCGCTGCTGCTTCGGCAGATTCCACTGGCTGAATCGAGCGAGGATGCGGTGGCAGGCGGATTCGTTTCGCGGGCACGCATCGGACTGCCACTGGATGAGCCAAACCGAGCGGCGCTGCGCTATTTCGGTATGACGGCGGATGAAGTGCGCGTGGCGTTTGCAAAATACGTCGGCGTCGAAAACTTCGTGCAAATAGTAAGGGGGCCTGCACCGAAGTAAGCACGCCGGGGGAATTCCCGAGTTGCGTTAAACGCAACTGTAAATAAGCTTTCATGTCTCTGTAATACGACAGAATCTTACTAAAGACTGCGGTTCAGCGGAGAGCAAATAACGGTGAAAGCTTATATCTTCCTAATTAGCTGCAGTCTACTGTGTGCGTTCACAGCCAACGCGACGCCAACGCTGGTTGTCGGTACGCCCGGCAACAGCTATCTATCGACTCCTAAAGGGCCATCGCCGCAAATGGGCGTGTTGGCCAACTTCGATAACTTAAATCCAGGCCCGCTTGCCTCCTACTTGACGCCGGGCGTCGCAGTCACGAGCCCGGACGGATTCCAGGTTCTGCCCTATAGCACGCAGAGCGGTCCTAACGAGCTGTTCGATAACAGCTCGGACGGCACGGCCAACATCTCGATCAAGCTTGCGACTGGAACGAGCGGAATCGGGATAGGGATAGCTGATGGAGATCCGGTCTCGGTTACTCTCCAAGCCCTGAATGCATCCGGCACCGTGTTTGGTCCAGTTTTCTCGGTCAATTTGGCGGCCACTCAGGATCCGAACAATCCGGGCAACGGCTATTACGCGCTGTTCGATACGACCAGCGACATTTTTGGCCTGCAGATCTTGCAGCCCACGGGAAGCAGCAATTTCTCCGGTCTCGCCATAGACGATTTGCAAGCGGTGCCTGAACCGGCAAGCTTCGTGCTCCTCGGGGCCGGCGCTGTTCTTCTGGGTTTGTCACGCCTTCGCAGGCGGGCATAAGTTCGTTTCAGTAACCGTCAATTCTTATTGAGGAGATATGCGCGGATTTTTGAGCATTTTTGTCAGTGCGGTTCTGTTCATGACCCCAGGGGTGGGGCTCAGCTTCGCTGGAAACGGGCAGCCCCGGCAAGAGGCCACTGCGAGCCCGACAACACCGATTCAGCACGTCGTCGTAATTTTCGGCGAAAACATCTCGTTCGACCATTACTTCGGAACGTACCCGCAGGCGGTGAACCCGCCCGGCCAGCCACGGTTCACGGCGCTGCCCGGGACGCCATCGGTGAATGGCCTGAGCCCAGCATTGCTGACGACAAATCCGAATCTGAATCCGGCAAACGGCGCGGGGGCGTCAAATCCGTTTCGCCTGAATCGGAATCAGGCGTTGACGGCGGATCAGAATCACAATTACGGGCCTGAGCAGCAGTCGTTCGATAAGGGGGCGATGGATCTCTTTCCGTTGTTTACGGGCGCGGCAGGTGGCACGCCGGTGCTTTACCCGCCGGTTGTGAATACAAAAGGCCTCGTCATGGGCTACTACGACGGCAACACGGTCACGGCCATGTGGAATTACGCGCAGCATTTCGCGTTAAGCGACAATTCCTATATAACGGGCTTCGGGCCTTCAAGTCCGGGAGTACTAAACCTGATTTCAGGCCAGACAAACGGCATTACGACGTTTTTGAATGGTCCGCCGACTACGAGTTTCACGGTTCCGGATGGACAGGGTGGGCTGACGTTGATCGGCGATGCCGATCCAATCGGCGATGCTTGCTCGGCGTCAACGCGGTTCCAGGTCACTATGTCGGGACCGAATGTCGGTGATCTTTTGAATGCGGCTGGTCTCTCATGGGGCTGGTTCGAAGGCGGCTTCGATCTGACGCTAACGAACGCGAATGGCTCGACGGGCTGCTCACGGAGCACGGTTTCGCCGATAACCGGTTTGACCGAGACCGACTATGTTCCTCATCACCAACCGTTTCAATACTACGTTTCTACTCGCAACCCGACTCACGCCCGCCCTCAAAACGTTGCCAGTATCGGTTTGAGCGGCGACGGCGCTAATCATCAGTACGATATTCACGACTGGTTCGAGGCGGTGGCGGCCGGAAACTTGCCCGCTGTAAGTTACGTGAAGGCCGCTTCTTACCAGGATGGACACCCCGGCAATTCCAATCCGTTGGATGAGCAAGCGTTCGTGGTGAACGTTATCAACACCCTGATGCAGTCACCGTTCTGGAACTCAACCGCGGTGATCATCGCGTACGACGACTCGGACGGCTGGTACGACCACCAGATGGCACCTGTCGTGAATGGTTCTTTTTCGAGTCAGGATTCGCTGAGCGGTTCGAGTGCTTGCGGCACCAAAGGAACGACGCCGCAGTTGCCGGGGCCGAATTCGAACGGGCTTCCGGTTGACGGACGCTGCGGTTATGGCGTTCGCACGCCCCTGATGGTGATTTCACCATGGGCTAAAGCGAATTTCGTGGACCATACGCTTACGCATCAGAGTTCCGTACTCCGGTTTATCGAAGACAACTGGAACTTGGGGCGAATCGGCGGCGGATCATTTGATGCGATGGCAGGGTCGCTAACCAATATGTTCGATTTTGAGCACACCAGTCCGCCGAACCCGAGTCCGCTGCTTCTGTCGCCAACGACAGGGCTGCCGCAATAGGTATCTTGGTATCGCGCAAACAGGAGCCATCATAAAGCGGCGTGATTTCTTGAAGGCCGGGCTGCTGGCGACAGCGCCCGGCTTTGAAGCGGCGGATGAATCGTCACGCCGCGACCCACCCCTGATTCGGCCTGAGAAGCTGCAGGCATTTGTAGATCCGCTTCCGATCCCACCCTTAGCTAAGAAGACAGGGACGAGACCGAGTCCCACCAAGAGGTCCGTCCAGGTTCCTTATTACCGGCTACCCATTCATGAGTTTGCGTGCAAAGTGCATCGCGACGTTCCGGCGACTCGTTTCTGGGGTTACGGCGGGAGCATGCCTGGCCCGACGATCGAAGTTCGGCGCGGGGAAGAGATTCTGGTCGAGTGGCCGAATGAGCTACCGAGGAAGCATTTTCTTCCTATCGACAACAAGATCATGGGCGCCGAACGAGACAAGCCGGAGGTGAGGACCGTGGTTCACTTGCACGGCGGGCGCGTGCCTCCGGAAAGCGACGGTTATCCGGAGAACTGGTACGAATCCGGTAAATCGGCGATCTATCACTATCTGAATGACCAAGACGCGGCATTGCTCTGGTATCACGACCATGCGATGGGGATCAACCGTCTGAATGTCCTCGCGGGGATGCTGGGGCTGTATGTAGTGAGGGACGTTCTTGAAGACAGCCTGAATCTTCCGAAAGGCGGGCAGGAGATTCCGCTGGTCATCACGGATCGCATGATCCGCGAAGATGGGCAACTGCACTATCCGGTTTCGAGGCGACCGGGCGGGATCTGGGTGCCAGAGTTCTTTGGTGACGCGGTTCTACTGAACGGCAAGTTGCTGCCTTATCTAGATGTGGAACCGCAGCGATATCGTTTTCGCATTCTCAACGGATCGAACGGGCGCTTTTATCACCTGGCTCTTTCGGATAACGGGCCAATGCAGCAGATCGGAACAGATCAAGGCTTACTTTCCGCACCAGTAAAACTGAGTTTGCTAACGATTGCGCCGGGTGAACGTTTGGATGTTGTGATCGATTTCGCAGACAGAGCCGGTGAAACGATCGTGTTACAGAATGACGCGGTTGGAATTATGCAAATCCGTGTTGGACGTACTCGCGTGAACGACCCGAGCTCGCTGCCTCAGAAGCTGAGGCCGATTCCCAAAGTGCTGGAGAGCGCAGCAGTGAAGACCCGCCGGCTGACATTAGATGAAGTCGACACGATTCTTGATGATCCGATGGTTCACCTGCTGGATGGGAAGCGATGGCACGAACCCATTTCCGAAAAGCCTGCGCTTGGCACGACGGAAATCTGGGAGCTGGTGAACACGACCGACGATACGCACCCGATTCACCTGCACCTTGTGCGCCTTCAAGTACTGGACCGCCGTTCCTTCGACGTTCCGGCCTTTCTATACGAAAAGAAGTTCAAGTACACTTCCGAGGCGATTCCGCCAGACGCAAATGAAACGGGGTGGAAAGACACGGTGCGGGCCGCACCGGGGGCCGTAACGCGGATCATCGTTCCATTCGATGGTTACCCGGGCCGCTATGTCTGGCACTGTCACATTCTGGAGCATGAAGACAACGAGATGATGCGACCTTACGAGATTGTCAAGGCCTAATTTTCTTGGGGCCTATGGTCAGATAGGGTGATGCCGGATGCCAGCAGTGATGAGCAAAACGCTAAGAACCGCGCTGTAGTCGACGCATTACGGCAAACCGTCGCCCCGTTGATCGAAAGACTCTCACCCGAGGTAGTTCCCGCAACAGTGTACGTTCCCGACGGGCGCGAACTGGTGGAAGAGTCCGAATGAACATCCGCGAACTCGGGCGACTTCTACGGACGGGACAGACGTCGGCAGTCGAGCTCGTTACGCGAGTTACCGACGACATTCGAACCAAGGATAAGTGCAACAGCCTGATCACCTCCATGAGGGAACAGGCGATTGCGAAGGCGGCCGTGCTCGACAAGGAAATGGGGCAGGGCCTTGATCGCGGACCCTTCCATGGGATTCCGATCGCGGTGAAAGACTTGTTCTATACGCGCGGGACGCGCACGACCGCCGGCTCGCTGCTCTACCGAGACTTCGTGCCTGGCTATGACGCGGTTGCGCTCGAACGGCTCGAGGCGAGGGGCGCCGTGTGTATCGGGAAGACGAACCTGCACGAACTCGCGTATGGAGTGACTTCGAAAAACCCGCATTTCGGATTCGTACTGAATCCACACGATACGGCGAGGATTGCGGGCGGTTCGAGCGGAGGCTCGGCCACGCTGGTTGCGGCGGGCTTTCTGCCGATGTGCCTGGGGACGGACACGGGCGGTTCGATCCGGATTCCGGCGTCATTTTGCGGGATCGCGGGATTGAAGCCAACGTATGGACGGGTGAGCGTACGGGGCGTTTTGCCCCTGGCGTTCAGCCTCGATCATGCCGGACCACTAGGCTCCTGCGTTGAAGATTGTGCGCTCGCGATGGAGGCGATGACGGGCGAATCGTTTTTGCTGCCGCCTATCACGGATTTCACAGGCGCGCGTGTGGGAGTGCCGCGAAATTTCTTCTTCGATCGCGTGGATGAGGAGATTTCGGGTGCCGTGAAGCAGGTGGTGCGCCACATGGAACACCGCGGGGCCATAGTGGAGGAGATCGCGGTTCCGGATTTCGAAGCGATCAATGCGGTCGCACGGATCGTACAAATGGGCGAGACAGCGGCAGTGTATGCGGGTGTTGCGGATACATCACTGATTAGCGGCGACGTCCGGGCGCTCCTCGAACAAGGCAAGATGATTGCCGCCCATGAGTACGTGAATGCGCAGCGATTGCGGAGCTTATTTCGGAACGAGTTCGATGCGGTATGGCGGCGGGTAAGTTTTTTAATCACGCCGACGACACCGATTGCCGCGCCGCGCGTTGAGGAGACCACCGTACGCATTGGAGCCGCGGAAGAAGATACACGGCTCGCAGCGACACGGCTTGTGAGGGGTTTCAATCTGTTAGGCGAACCCGCGTTGTCAATACCGTGCGGCAAGACGCGCGGCGGATTGCCGATTGGTTTGCAACTCGTCAGCGCACCGTGGAGTGAGCCGAGACTCCTGCAGGTGGCGCGATTGGTTGAAGAGCTCCTTTCCAGATCTTCCTAACAAGAGAGAAATTTCCGCTGACATCGTTCGCCATGCCTTCGACAGAGCAGCTGGGAGCTGATCGTCCATCAAGCAGCGCCTTACTTCTTGTGAGAAAGCCGACATCACCAGGGCACTGCCTCTACGAGCGAAGTGACCCGCTCGAGCTCACACAATCAAAAGGAATATAAACAAGAATGCAATTTTCCAAATCGGTACTGTTCGCCGTCATAGCTTCAGCGGCATCTTTGTTTTCGGCAAATAGTGCTCTTGCATTGCCCATGGTTCAGACTTTCAGTGTCAACGGCTGCCCGACCGCCACTTCATTGGTTGAGGGCTCCTTCACCGTTTCAAACCCGTATAGCTTTTGCGGTCCGGTTCAGAACGGCGGTTTGGCCGCAGATGGACTTCCGAGCACGACGACTATCACCAGCAACGGATTTGCATTCGATGCGCTGTCCATTGAGGTCGGTGGCATCAACTCAGCCATACCCGGAGAGACCGAAACGTTCATCGGCGACTTGCTGGGGGGCGGGACTGTCACCCAGAGCTTTAGTTTCCCGGGCGGCGTGAATTTTGTGACAGCCAACCTGGTTGGGTTCCAAAACCTTCGAGACTTGAGAGCCAACCTCGGCTTCGTGTCGGTACAGAACCTCACTTACACAGATTCAGCGGCCCCAGAACCTGGAACCATTGGCCTGATTGGCCTTGGATTGACGGCTGCCGTTGTCGCATCCCGCAGGAAGCGCGCACGCACAGCAGTCGATTCCATCTGAGACTGACGCGTCCTTGCAGACACGCTTCGCAGCGACGTTTTGAATCAGTAACTCTTCCGAATTCAAGCGCGCCGTCGGATAACTCCGGCGGCGCGTTTCTTATTCTTCTGTTTTCGCCGTGGGGATTGCGACAGTTATGGCGGTCACCTTGCCTGCGCGAGTGCCCATGACGGCATTCGCTCTTGCGGCAGGGCACGGTAGAGCGCTAAGTACTCAACGCTAAGCAGCCGCTTTGAAGAAGTGGGCGATCTTGCGCCCGCCCTTTTCGGTGTAGTAAACGGTCACCTTGGCGCTTCGCTCGCTTCCTTCGGCGATGCCCTTGCCGGCGTCGCGCGCGGCATGGTCAGAGAGTTCATACGTATGTTCAGCACCGTCGTCGCCTGCGATCACGATCTTCTTGCCGCCACGGTCCAACTTCGAGATGGTGCCTTTGCTCTCTTTTAATCCGCCGTGCCCAATGCGGTCGATCTCCTCGGCTGTCTCCTCGCTGCCCTGCTTAGTGTAGTGAACAATCACATCGCTTCCTTCCGTTACACCGTGCATTGAGTCCTTCGCCATTTCGGGCGTATCCTCCGCGCCATGGAAAGTCGTCCGGCCCACGATTCGAAAGGTGTGTTCCGTTCCATTGGCGGTCTTTACTGTTATGGTTTTGGCCCCAGAATCAACCTGCTTGACTGATGCCTCGACGGCGCTTACCGCTTCGTCGGCGGCGTAAGCAACCACGCTCAGCATCAGGGCAATGAATCCACATTGCAACATTTTCATCGGTTCTTCCTTTCACGATCGGAGGGCTGGTCATAGCGCACCGGGAGTCCAATGCGCGTGTTGATTGGTGCGCGGCCGAGTTCGAGCGCTCAGCTCTGTTTCGGAGGAAAGTGTTCAAACATTTTGTCGATTGATTTACGGACCTGCTTTTCGTCACCCTTCTGGCTGGAGGCGATACTGTCTTCCGTTGCCTGCCCGCGCCACACGAGCCGTTTTGTCTTGGCATCGATGAGATCTACGGTCAAGATGCCCATCGTTCTCGGGCGTTCCTCGGTGGTTGAGAACTCGGGCCCAAATTCCGCGCCCCAACCACCCCAGCCGCCCCAGGACATCCATGGACCCCATGGGCCGCCGCCAGCCCAACCAAATCCATCGGTGGATGTGGTGGAGTCCATCAGCTCTTGAGTTGAGAAGTGGTAGGTGATCAAAAGCGCCGGGCTTTTTGATTGGGGAACTTTCGTCAATCCCGCCTTGCTCAAAGCGTCGTCCGCGTACTCGACTACAAACTGTCTGTAGAAACTGTCATTCTGCTGCGCAGTTGTATGCCAGGCATACGTCTTATAATCGGCGAACGGCGCATTTCGTTGCCAGTTGACTCTTACCGCCTGCGCGCTTGCCGTGAGCACACAGGCGCCCAGGCAAATTGTGCGAGCTAAGACACTAATAATCCGCATGTTTGCGGCCCCCGATGATGTAATTTGACCCAGGAATTATACCTGCTTTTCGCGCGCGGCAGGGCGGCCTACCCGATAGCTTTTCATCAACAGTGCCGCTGCGGAGCGTCTGCGCGCTCACAGCAGTTGCGGGCTACGCGAGGGGTCCGGCAATGAGTTTATTTCTAAGAAGAGGACCGGGCGCAGCGAAAGCCGATATTTGAGGCGGAGCTATCCGGAGTGTTCGATGTGCGCGCGGCGACACGGTAGCGATTGCAGTAGGATGCGTGGCAGAGAAAAGAGCCGCCTTTCATGACCTTGGCTTCGCCTCCCGCAGGACCTGCGGGATCGTGCGCGGCAGGGTGCGATCTGAATTGGTTGCTGAACCAATCGGAACACCACTCCCAGACGTTACCGGTCATCGAATAGAGCCCGTACGCATTCGGCGGAAAGGCGTCGACCGGGCACGTTCCGGCGAATCCGTCTTCCGCGGTATCGACCCGTGGAAATTCGCCTTGCCAGATATTACAAAGGTGGCGTCCTCCGGGCGTCAGTTCGTCGCCCCAGGGATAGAGCTTTTGTTCGAGGCCGCCACGGGCCGCGAACTCCCATTGCGCTTCGGTAGGCAGCGATTTGCGTGCCCAAGCGGCATAAGCAGCGGCATCGTTCCAGGACACGTGCACGACCGGATGGTTGGGGCGCTCAGATATGTCGCTGCCAGGACCTTCGGGGGCGCCCCACGAGGTCCCCGGCACTTTACACCACCAAGGCGCCGCGGCCACGGTGTCTTCGACGAGTTCATCAAGGCGGTCCGGTGGCAAGTGGGCCCAGAAGACGAAAGACCACCCAAACTGTTCAGCTTCGGTGCGGTAGTCAGTAGCGTCGATGAACGCTGCGAAGTCGAGGTTTGTGACGGGGTAGATATCGATCTCGAATGCAGAGAGCTTGACGGGACGAACCGGACCTTCCCCGTCAGCGGCGAAGCCGTATGGGTAATCGGTGCCCATGAGGAAACTCCCGCCCGCGAGAGCGATCATCCGCGAGCCGGTTGTGCCGGTGGAGGCGTGTGATCGGAGGTCCGTTGCGGCTTGCCAGGGGCGGGCAGCACGAGGAGCGCAGCAAGGCTTCGCGCCGTGGTTCGGGTCCGCTGTGAGTCCTTGATGTGGCAGCCGACGGTCCCTCTTCGCCCAGCATAGAACAGCGAATCCAGTGCGAAGCTTCGCTTCGGCCCCAACCTCCTCTACGACCTCGGTACTTACGTACCTTAGAGCCTGTTGCGTCGGATTGAACCGTTTACCTCGGATCTATACAGATTCCACGTGCACCGCTGTTCCGTACGCCAACACCTCCGTTACGCCATCCATGACGTCGTTCGCGTCGTAGCGCATTCCAATGACTGCATTTGCTCCCATGGCCGCAGCGTGGGCAAGCATGAGTTCGAACGCTTCTTCGCGAGCCTTCTCACACAGACTAGTGAACGCGGTAATGTTCCCACCTACGA
>JAFAUR010000511.1 GCA_019243205.1 Acidobacteriaceae bacterium
TTCAACGAGAAAATCAGTCGGCACGTTTCCATCAGGCTTTCTCCGACCCGTCAAGCGCGTTGCGCGAAAGAAATCACAGCCTTCGTATACAGCCCTGCTGTAAGCGGAGAGATGGTGGCACTACCACCTGTGAAAATTGTCACCAGATACCCCGAGCCCGTGGTGGTGAAGGTGTTTCTTGCGAAACCGGACCATCAAGGATATACCGGTGCCACGAGTCGGCGGGAAAAATAGGACGGGTAATACTGTAAATTGGTTCGCCGAGACCTCGGCGTGCAGAACGCAGCTTAACACGGCCCAGCAGCCTTAAGATTGTTTGCGGCTCCTTGCCCCTCGAGCTTATTTAGCATTCTGTCATCAGGGTCGAGCAGGTGCGCCGGGGGATTGTGGACAGGGCGTGTTCTACCGTTTGCCCGGCCGCGACCCATCGTGCCGGATTCGGATTCACAGCGCCAAAACCGCGAAGCCGAAACGAGCAAAACCGCCTACGCCGGTTCATACACCGAAAGTGATACATGAAAAACGGGAACACAAGTGATTTCGATCCGACAAGCTAAAGCGGAAGACGACGTCGGCATCTGGTCGATTCTTGAGCCGATGATCCGGGCTGGCGAGACATATGCCTTACCGCGTTCTCTTTCACGCGAAGAAGCCCTCGCGTACTGGCACGCCACGGGCAATACGGTATTCGTTGCCGAGGAGGACGGTCTCATTCTAGGCACCTATATCCTTCGGGCAAATCAGCAGGGCGGCGGTTCTCACGTAAGCAATTGCGGATATGTGACGCCACCGTTAGCAACCGGACGCGGCGTGGCAAGCGCAATGTGCCGCGATTCCCTGATGCGGGCGGCTGCTGCCGGGTTCCGCGCCATGCAGTTCAACTTCGTCGTTAGCAGCAACGAACGCGCAGTCAATCTCTGGAAGCGACTCGGCTTCGAGATTGTAGGGATTTTGCCAAACGCGTTCCTGCATCCCGCACTTGGGTATGTGGATGCGCTCGTTATGTTCCGACCGCTGTGATTCGGCCCCCCCTCCCGGCAAGCCGTGATTGACCGTTCAACCCCAACGGATCTCAGTGTCGGAACCGGATGCTCGCAACCCGCTAGTCCCAGAGTTTAGAGCCGTCTGATTGTCGCGGACCAGGCCGGTGCGCCGTTATCGTGGTAGCTCGTTTGAATCCGGTCTGGTTCGATCGTGACAACGTTCCATCCATCGCCGGGGCTGAACGCCGCTCTCAGTTCTCCCTCACTGACGGGATGCAGGCCAGTATTGGGACCACGGTCGCTGAAGCACAACACACTGCTCCATCCTGCTCGGTTACGGACCCAAGACTCGCCAGGTAAATGGGTCGCTCATTGCGGTCGAAAGTGTGGAACAGCGCGCCGTCCAGCACTGTCTTAAACCTGCGACCCAAACGCTGTAGGTGGAACGCGCCAGCCGCAGCGCAGATGAGGGCGGCCACAGCTCGTTTGGGCTATTCTGCCGTGACCTCGACTGAGTGCTCCAGTCGCTTCGATGTCGCGGTAGCTCACTGAGCAGAACTTGACGAGCCGCGTGCATCATTTCGCCCTGCCTTCGCCCGAACCGGATTGCTTTGAGCCTGCCCCTCGCGGAGGTGTTTTTCTGATCCGCAAGCGACGCGAGCCTGGTCAAAAATAACAGCCTGGCGCTCGTCGTGTTCGACGGGAGTTCGTCGAACAGCTTCTGGCATTGAGCTTCAAGAGCCAGTCCCAAGCGTTGCATCTACATCCAGAGCTGATTCGGACATAACTCCGCCGCCGTTGCATAGACACCGGACCAGTTTGCCCGTTGCCTTCTGTAACGGATTGACAGCCACAGCACCGGTAGAGACTCTACATGTTCGAGAGTTTCCGCTCATTCCGGCCACCTTAGAACCATGAATCCTGCGGTTATCTTGCTTGCGAACCGTTCGTTCAGGTTTCACTTGTATGACTGTCACCTGAGCGGGGTCCCTGCCAAAGAGCTGGGTGCCGCCTACTCGCGGCCCGCTTCTTGGGTTGAGCAACAGATCGAGTCCGTGCGACTCTGCCTCAAGTATCAGGTCAAAGTGTCCGTGGCATCCAGATCCGGGGCTGCCGCCACCCGATCCGCCGCATAGGCGTCCTTCTCGCGAGCTATCGACAGCGTCGGTTTACTATGCCGCGTAAGGGTTGCTTTTAAATACACGCTGATCGCACGAAAGCGTCAGGGCCGCGTGGATCAGGTCTACTTCCTTTTTCAGGTTGTCTGCCCTCCGCCCACAACCGCAGCAGCGGCGAAGATGAGATTCGATTTCTTGGATTCCGCTCGGTTCAGGGCGACGCATCCATCCGAATTAATCAGTGAGATAGTCGGAGCACGATGCGGATAACTGTGTCGAATTACTCCGCGGATCGATTTATAAGCGGGTGCGCCCAATGTCGACGGAGAGACGGACCGGATTCCTGGCCTGATTGGTTCCTGCAGCCGTAATCAGGCCAGCGGCGCAAGTCGAACAACGCGCATCGTCTAGCCTGCCAGCGCATTGGAAATTGAAGTGCAAAGCGAGATTGGACTATGGCGTTCTCGGCTCAAATTCAGATTCCCTCTCCGCCGCCCGCAATCCGTGCTCTCGCCGGTATACCGCACTGTTCGGCGAAGACCGACACCACCACACTAGGAAAGATCGAGCAGCCCGCAAGCGCGCGACGAGCAGCGCCCCTCACCGTGTTCGATATTCTTTACGGCGAGTACCTCCCGTTTAGGCTGTACGCGGATTACATGCTCGGTAAATCGGCGGCGGAGCTTGCAGCTCAATTTGCCTTATCAGAGCATTGGGTAGCCGAACGCATAGAGGCGATGCGGCTGTGCCTCGGCACTCAGTTAAGAATAAACCTGCTCGCAAGCCCTGAAACCTCGCGTCCTCCGACACATCGCTCACGCGTAAAGCACATTTAGATCGAAGAAGATATGTGAGCCCACTGCGCGAACCAAGGACGATTATGATCCGCGTGAAGGTGCTTACGTTCTTGTCTTCCGTGCTGCGACGAATCGTAAACGCAGGCGATGATCGGAAACGGCATCGCACTACACGCGTTCATCCAATAGACCCCCAAAAATTTCGGATTACCCATCCCTTTCATCCCCTGTTGGGTCGTGAGTTTGAATCTCTCGGCCGCAAAGAGTACGGCGGCGAATACAGCGTCTCGGTTCGTGCTGGCCCAGACCTGCTGGACTTGTCAGGGATTTGGCCGGCTCCCTGATTAGGATAATGGCGCCTGTGTAGGGATCACCAAGCCAGGAGATATCGGGCAGTTCGCGGGCGGCGTTCTTGGGAACCTGCCAAGGGGCTGCGGGGTAGAACGCGCTAGCTCCGCCACCAGAGCCCGCATAGAAACGTTGATCTTGCGTAGGCGGGTCGATGATGACGCCCTGATAAACGAGGTTGGCTAGATTGTTGCCCCAACCGGTCTGCCACTTGATAGAGCCGTTGGAGTTCAATGCTATTGACATGCGCCGACCGAAGTGGCGTATGGAGAATCGGCAGGCGCGCTTACAGTGGGGGCGTAGCCGATCGGGAAACCCTCGGATGTTGAAGTCACCGTCGTCGCCGGTCGAGGAGTTGACGGAGATGCCCATCACGTTCAGCTCATTTTGAATGTTGAGGCCATTCGCTCAACTAAGCTTTCGAGTGCCCCGTAGCTGTTCGAGATCACGGCGCCAAGTTGATGAGTGATGCTGTAGGGCACCCCGAGGTCGGTTTCTTCGAAGGTGGCATCCAGAGGTACGACGAGATCGATGTCGGCGCCGGGAGCAATAGCATGAGCCCATTCGAGGTCGATGTTGAATTCTACGTCAGGAGCGGCGCAAGTCGGCTGGCCGTCGGAGTAGAGAATTTTGAAATTCTTGTTGTTGAGGGCCGGCAGATTGAACCGCGTGGAAAACGCATTGGCATCGCCGAGGTTTGTGGGCGAGCCGTACCAATCGATGATGACCACCGTCTGGCCGCTGCCATCGAGACCTTTTTCATAGAGGTTATTGAGGCCATACGCCTGCTGGATGTCTGCGGCAGTATAGCCGCACCCGTATGAGCCGCCATTCGCGGCATAGATTAGCCCACTGGAGCGGGCTTTCGGATAGCCGCCAGTGGCCTAACTTTCTTGGTAGTACAACAGAGCATAAATTCGGTATCTGCTAATGAAAGCCTACTGGTCCGAGCAGCGAAGCAGCGTACAAGAAAGTCTGCTTCTGGAGTGATCCCACGCTTGATTGCGGACGTC
>JAFAUR010000540.1 GCA_019243205.1 Acidobacteriaceae bacterium
TCGCCTATCCCAGGGAAACTTGATTCTCGTCGATCGATGACGAGAGTCATACAGTCAAAAAAACGCCGCGAACGGGCGTTGCACTCCTGTGAAAAAGCCAATCGTTTATGGAATGTCGGCAAATTGCACAGTCTGCGCAACGAAAAGCGTTACTTCGAATTTGCCACCATCGGGCAGTTGCTTGTAGCGCATCGGGCTGACAGCTCCCCGCACCTGGCTACTCCGCAGCGGTACGCTCAACTTACCGGCCTGAAGCTTGACCTGTGCTAGCGCAATACTGCCGATGTCATTGGATGTGTTTCCGGCGGTTACTTGACCGACCTGTCCTGAGGCGACATCGCCGGCCTTAGCCAACAGTTTCCCATCGACGCTCAGGTCCTGAGCCAAAACGAACCTGACTTTTTCCCCGCTGGAAGCTCCCGCCGGGCTCAATCCATCAACCGCAATTAGCGCGACCGGAGTTCCCTCGCGCAAGATGGGACCGCCTTGAGCAAGTTGGACCGGAGCATTGGTTGTTACTTTCTTCAGCAGAAACTCCTCCGCCAGATTCAGTCCCATTAGTCCGCCGAACCGAAATAGGAGGCTTCTGCCGAGCAACGTGTACTGTGTCCGCGAGCCCGGCAGGTAAGCCTGGGAGAGCTCCGCGGAAGCTACCATTCCTACCACGCTTGCGTAAGGGGGCTGCCACTTTCCGTTGTCACCTTTTGTTCGAAAGGCGGATTTGATCGCGTACCAAGCCCGCTGTCGCGTCGTCCCCTGACCGCTGTAGAAGTATCGCGGATCTTGATGGAAAAGCGAGTCTGCCACCACGGTAGTGATCACAATCCCATTGGCCGTTGTTGCATAATCTGCGCCAAAACGTTTCGCATAACCCTCGGCGCCTTGCCCAAATTGGTGGTAACTGTTCCTCTCCTGCTGGATACCCGCAGTAATCCCCACGGCGGCGAAGGTTGCCGGGTCCACGAGCGTTCTCCAGGCCAGATGCGTCTTCTGGGCCGGCGATAACGGAGCCGGATTCGGTTCGTAGGTAACGTAATAATTCGGGAGGACTCCCAACGCTCTCTGCTTCAGTTGCTGGTTTACCTGTTCCGTAGCTAGTTCCTGGGGCGACACTCCGACGGTCACTGTCGTGCTAGTGGGCGCTACTTGCAGCACCGCGACTAACGGACTCGATTGTGTGTTGACCGATGCAGGTACATTCGAGGCCGTCCAGTCGGACAAAGCGCTCGCGGAGATCTTGACATTGTAGTTACCAATCGGCAACGTAGAGATTTGAAACGCCCCGTCTTCATCGGTAACGGTCGTGCGCCGATTACCATCGGGGTCCCCGATGGTAATAACCGCCCCCAGGATTGCCGCGCCTGACGAATCGACCACTTTGCCCCGAATGGCGCCGTTTTCCGCTGCTATGGCCCACTGTGGGGCAAAGCACATCAATGCCAAAATGGCCGCTAGCGCTTTTCTCATCCCCAATTTCAGGAATGCCCGCTGACGATCGAAGGGTCCGAAAAATCTCGAGTGTCGTCTATAGAACTGTTCTCGATAAATTTCGCCAAGACTCTGCAAAAGGGAGAGGCTGATGGTCGAGGTCTCAAGGCAGAATTCAGCAGGCATGCCGGCGCAACTCTTAATAGAAGAGCGTCCCGGGAAATGAAATGTTGGATTCGCGGAGAATGATGCGAATTCGAATGCTACCGCTGCCTGACGCCGAGTTCGTCTAAATGGGCCATTAAGTCCGCCGGATCCTGATAGACGCGGTACGCGCCTGCACGCTGCAGTTCTTCATCGCCGTAGCCGCCGGAGAGAAGTCCGACACCGAGCGCGCGTGCGCGGCGGGCAGCGAGCAGATCCCAGATGCTGTCACCGACGACGACGGAGTGCTCAATTGCGACACCCAGTCTTTCGGCTGCGGCTAGAAAGAGATCCGGGTCTGGCTTCGCGTGCGCGACCTGGTCGCGTGTAATGACGGGAACCGCAGGTCCCACCCCGAGTTGCTTAATGGTTGGCGCAGCAGTCTCCCCATATCCGCTGGTTGCGATCGCGTATGGGACGGACGCCTGAGCCAGATAGCTCATCAGCTCTCGCGCACCCGGCAGCGGGCGCACTTGTGCGGCATAGCGTCGGAACGCGGCAGCGTGTAAGTCTTGCATGTGCTGTGTTTCTTCGGGCGTGAGCACACGGCCGGTTTCACGCGCCAGTGCGCTGACAAAAAGACCACCGCTCATCCCGATGCGGCGATGGATTCGCCAAACGGCAAGAGGCAAACCCGCTTCTTCGAGCGCGTCTCGCCAGGCGAGCACGTGCTGGTACACGCTATCGACCAGCGTCCCGTCCAGATCAAACAAGAAAGCGGGGGATTGCGGCATTGCGCGGAATCTATGTTGCCTGTAATTGGTCCACGAGATCCGCGGACTTCTCAGTCCCGGCAGGCTGTTTCAGACGGTAGAGAATCTCGCCGGCGCGAGGAATGATGGCGATGCCTTCGGTTTCGCGATCTTTCCAGTCGTCGAAGTTAATTTCGGCCGGATCCATGTACCCGACGTTCAGGCGCACGCAGCGTTCTTCGGGAATACCGGTGCTCAGTGTTACTTGAATGCGAGGAGACTCGATTCGCGTCTTCTCGTCGTAAGTGCCGAGGCCTTTCAGGTGAGTGGAATGGGCCAGGATCCCTCCCGGATAATGCTTGAACCGATCCCACTGTTTGACGAAGTAATCGCGGCAGTGGTAGCCGATTTCGTCGATGAGCTTGCCATGCGTGTAGCTGATCTCAGTGATCCGCGGGCTATAGATGATGACTTCGCCTCCGTCGGCAATGCCCGGTTCTAGTTTGTACATGCCCTTGGCGCCGGTCCAGATGTCATCGTAGAGTTCGGGAAGAACCGAGAGCACCCGTCGAAATGGTTTATCCAACCAGATAACATGTTTCTTTGCGGAGAGTGCGGAGGCGGCCTCCCATGCGGTTTCCGGAGTTCCGAAATATAAGCCGGCTGTGCCTTGCTTCGTGACTACCAGGGCCAAGCAGGAAGTGGGGCGCGGAATCAGGCTGGCAGCCCGATCGATGACGGCGCGCACAGGTGTGTAGCCTGCGCCGATCACGTCATAGCTGGTGATGACGGCGCCGAGCCAGTGGGTGAAGTTGATAATGCCGGGTGCAGCGATGCCGGGGAAGAAGTATTTGTTGCCTCCGGAGAAGCCGACCACCTCGTGAGGAAACACGGGGCCACAAACCAGGATGTGGTCGTAATCGAGGATGAGCTTGTTCAGCGCGACCGGCACGTCGCTCTCCATCAATCCCCTGCTGAGATCCACGATTTCAGCGGCGGGAATGGTGCCGAGTTCAACGAAGGTGACCGGGTTGTGCCACTCATGATTGAAGATGTGAGAATCGCCGCACTTGCCGTCGATGACCGGTTGGCCGATGAGCTTGCTGAGTTGCGCGTCGGTCATGGGGGGATGGGTTCCGAGGGCGACCAGGAAGTCGAGCGCTTTAACTCGCGGCCGAAGCACGTCGCGCAGAGTGGCGAACATGAGCGGCATGGGCATGGTGCGCGTTCCGTCTGGAATGAGAACGAGCACGCGCTTACCTGCGAGTGCAACTGATTCCACGGACTCCGAAACAATCGCACGAATTTCTTCCGGCGATAAAAACCGCTCTGTAAAGCCTTTTCCGATTGCCATAATTTGCTGTTCCACGCCTTCTACGAGGCTGCGCCTCGATCCCATAAAGCCAGAGTATCGTCCCATAGCTGCCGGACGATCGTGCCGGCGGGTTCAGCACGAGCGAACCTGGCCGACTGCCCGGCCCACATTTGCATGCGTTCGGCGTCTCCTGTCTTTCGCGCCGATTCTCGCATCGCCGCGGTGAGCCCTCGCTGGATGGGATACGGGGCCGCCGGAGGGCCCTCTAATGCCGCCCGAACGTACGCTGTCGCGACGCCGCGGCCCGGACGTCCTGTGAATGCGCGCGTGACGATCGTTTCGTCTGCTTCCGTGCGTGCGAGTCTTTCGACCCAGGCAGGATGAATGTTGGCCTCCGGCGTTCGGAGTAAGCCTGTTCCAATCTGCACGGCACTCGCACCCAGAATGAGTGCGGCTGCGATTGCGCGGGCGTCTGCAATTCCTCCGGTGGCAATCACCGGTACGCTCACGGCATCGGCTATTTGCGGCAGGAGCGATATGAGACCGACCTGGCGATGCTCAGCTTGGGCTGCATCGAAGGTTCCGCGATGGCCGCCGGCTTCCATGCCCTGGGCGACGATAGCATCGGCGCCGGCTTGCTCGGCGGCTTTCGCTTCCGCGACTGTTGTCGCAGTGGCAAACCAAAGGATTCCCCGCGATTTCATTTCCGAAACGAACTCGGGGCGGTAGAGGCCCATGATGGAAGAAATCACTTTGGGGCGCACGTCGAGTAGGGCCTGGCACTGCGCCGCGAAATCCGGCAGCGTAAAGTCTGCCGCTTGCGCCGGAACCGGAGGCCCCCAATTGGCAAGGAAATCGCGCTGGCGCTTTTCCATCTCGGAGTCCCGGTTCGGAGGCGGACCCGGAATCCAGAGATTGATCTGAAACTCGCCGTGACTGCCGGTCCGGAACTCCGTGCTCCAGGCGGTAATCTCGTCAGGCTTCATCAGGAGAGCGCCGCAGGCTCCCAGACCGCCGGCATTCGCTACAGCAATCGACAGAGACGGCGGGCACGATCCGGCCATGGGGGCGAGCAGGATCGGGACGCGGATGCCAAGGCGACCCGCAAACGCCTGAGCGCGCGCACGTGGTGACAAATTATTTTCGTTGGGCACGCCAAAACCTCCGGGCTGATATCCCGGATTTCAGTATGCACGAAGGGGATTGCCTACTCGCTACGAAGGGCGGACATGGGCTCAACACCGGCAGCTTTCTGTGCGGGAATGGATGTGGCCAGCAAGGCAGCGAGCCCCAGCACGCAACTCGCGGCCGCATAGGTCAAAGCATCAGAGGGGCGTACCCCGAACAGCAATTTGCCCATGAAGCGGGAAAGAATCAATGCGCCCAGAAGGCCGACAGCGGAACCTGCAAGCGCGTTCGACAATCCGTCAGCCATAAGCGTGCGCAGGACGTCTGTCCGCGTCGCGCCGAGTGAAATGCGGATACCGATTTCGCGTACACGCCGCGCGACAGAATAACTGGTCACACCGTAAGCACCTACGGCGGCGAGCAGCAGAGCCAGAATGCCGAACGATGAAAACAGGAAGACTTCAAGGCGTTCGAGCGCGGTGGCGTCGGCGACTACCTGATCCATCGTGAGTACTTCGGAGATCGGCAGATTATGATCGAACGACCAGACTGTTTTCTTGACGGCCGGAATCAGGGCAGCCGGATTTGCTGAAGCACGTATGACAAGCGTGATGTATGCGGAGTGCGTCGACGCGCCGAGGAAGTCCGCGTTTTGCATGGCGGCGAGATAGACCTCCGGCGCGGGCTTGGCTACCCAGTCCTCTTGTTTAGCATTCGCAGCAATGCCGATTACCGTGAGCCAAAGCGGAATTTCATTCTGGCTCGTGTTGAATGTGATTCGCTGGCCCATGGGATTCACACCGGGCCAATACATTTCAGCCGCACGCTGGTTGATGATGACCACTCCTGGAGCCCGGGTGTCATCGGTAGCAGCGATGTCTCGACCACCAAGCAGAGGCAGGCGCATGGTTTCGAAATAGCCGGGCGTGACCAGCCTGTACACCGCTCCGGGGAACTCACCCGGGCGTGGCCGAGGGCGGCCTTCAATAAGGAAGTTCCAACCCCAGAGATCGCCCGCAAGAGGAAGGTGGTTGATAGCACCGGCGGCAACGACTCCCGGAATGGCGCGGACAGTCTGCAGCAGCTGCGGGTAAAAAACGCCGCGGACGCCACGGTCTGCTTCTTTCGTTCCCGCTACAGACACGACGATCGAGAGCACGTTATGCGGATTGAAGCCGGGATTATCTGACTGGAGCATTACGAAGCTGCGGACCATGAGACCTGCGCCGATGAGCAACATGAACGCGAGCGCAAATTCAGAGGCGACCAGGAGACCACGAAATTGGTGGCGGCGAACGCTGCCGGTTTCGGAACGGCCGCCCTCCTTCAATGCTCCGCTAACGTTAAGGGCCAGCGCCTGCATGGCAGGACCAAGCCCGAAGAGGAGGGCAGTCAGCAAAGAGATGCCCATCAGGAACGCGATGATATCTCCGTTTATGGTGACGGTTTCAATGCGCGGCAGAAACGCGGGCGCCATCCGCACGAGCACTTTGATGAGCCACCAGGCGAGGAACAGACCTGCGGCGGACCCGAGGAGCGCAAGACACACGCTCTCTGTCAGGAATTGCGCGAAGATACGCGCACGCGATGCGCCGAGAGCACTGCGAACTGCGATTTCCCGCTCACGGTCCGCAGATCGCGCCAGCAGCATATGGGCGACATTGGCGCAAGTAATCAGGAGAACGAATCCGACTGCGCCGAGAGTAAAGAGAAGTGGGCTCTCGAGGTCTCCGACGACGTTCTGCTTCAGTGGACTGACCAGAACGTTGCGATTCGTGCCGGGGAATTGGTGCTCGAGACGACCAGTTAGGGCAGCAATTTCCGCACGCGCCGCGGTCAGTGAAACGCGGGGTCTGAGATGAGCAAAGACGCGGAGGTGATTGCCACCCCGATTGTGGATATCAGCGCCGATAGGGTCTGGGACCCAGAGCTCAGTGCGGGTTGCCCAGAACGGTGGAAATTTGAAATCCCGCGGCATGATGCCGACAACTGTGTACGCAGCGCCATCGAGCGTGATAGTGCGCCCGAGGATGGCGGGATCCGACTGAAACCGACGCTCCCATAAGCGGTGGCTCAGGATGACTTCATGGCTCGCGCCCGGCCGATCTTCACCAGCGAGGAACAGTCGGCCCAGAATGGGTTTCGCGCCGAGCATCGGTAGCAGGTTCTGCGTGACTTGCAAACCGTAGAGATGTTCGGGCGGATCGTTGCGCGTGAGGTTCGGACTCCAGTAGGACGCGGCAGCCATGAAGTCGAATGAATGTGTTTGATCTCGCCAATCGATGTAATTCGCATTCGCGACCGGATTGCTGCCGTCGTGGAGGAGAGTGACGAGCCGATCGGCATCGGCGAAGGGAAGAGGGCGGAAGAGCACCGCGTCGACAATGCTGAAAATCGCTGTATTTGCCCCGATGCCAAGCGCCAGCGTGACCACCGCAACGAGCGTGAACGTAGGATTTTTGCGCAGATTGCGGATGCCGTACTGGAGATCTTTGAGGAGATGGTCGATCCACGGGAAGCCACGTGCTTCGCGGTGCAGTTCCTTCGCTTGCTCGACGCCACCGTAAGCGCGGCGGGCGGCTAGGCGCGCTTGATCAGGCGAAAGGCCCTTCCGTTCGAAATCATCCTGCAACAACGCGAGGTGAGCCTCGATCTCACGGTTGAGTTCATGTTCGGCGCGTCGGAATCTGAAGGGGTAAAGCAGACGAAGCAGGAACCGGCGCATAGCTAAGTCTCTTCCGACAGAAGTTTCTCGACGAGGTTGGACATCCGGCGCCAACGGACTGTCTCGTCGGCAAGTGCCTTTTCGCCGGCTTTGGTAATCGAGTAAAACTTTGCTTCCCGGTTGCTTTCGGTTCGGCGCCAGACGCCTTTGATTCGCCCACCCTGCTCCAGACGGACGAGAGCGGGATACAGCGTGCCCTGGTTCAGCTGCAAGAGATCTTCGGAAACCTGTTGCAGGCGGGTCGCGATCGCATACGCATGCTGCGGACCCATGGTGAAGAGGGAGCGGAGGACGATGAGGTCCAGGGTGCCCGGCAGGACCGGCAGGCGATCCTGCTCTTCACTTGGCATTCAAGTAAACTCCTTGTTGCTACTGTCGCCTGGCTTCACTTGACTGTCAAGTGAAACTTTCGTCAGCAAAACCCGACGCCCGTCACGTCCAGTGTCTGGACACCGTAAGCCTGGAAACGTTTGTCTAGGGTGCCTATCGCGGCCTTCTGTTCCGGATCCAGGATGGCTGAGGAGTCGGTGGCTGAGACAAAGTACAGGGTTTGACACCAAAGCTATATTTCGATAATGTTAGAAACATGCAAAGAGCGGATGCAAGCCTTTTGCTTCGTACCGGGCCCGGTTTGGGATGCGCGGTTCGGAAGAGAGCGAATTGCCGTCGACGACCTCTCGCGGGTCAAATCTTCAGCGATCGGTTTATTTGCGAACTCAAAGAGCGTTCGCCTGATAACTGTTTTCTCTGCTGGTTTGATGCGCTCGATGACGAGGAATTGGACTGATGGCCAGAGCGAAGATTGTCCCGGATGTGGCGCGGTACGCGGACATGTTCTCCGCGATGGGTACCGAGCCGCGTCTTCGGATTATGCGGCTGCTCCTTTCGGCGCATCCGGACGGCATGGTTGCGGGCGATATCGGCGCAGAGTTGGACATTCCCGCATCTACGCTCTCTCATCACCTCGACAAGCTCAGAAACGAAGACCTTGTCAGCGTGCGCCGGGACGGCACGTTCTTGTGGTACTCGGCCAATGCGGATACGCTGTCGGAACTCCTGGGGTTTCTGTACGCCGAATGCTGCACGAGAAACAAAGCGGTTGAGCCCCGGACCATTGTTCAGGTATGTAAGTAGGCCCAGAAGGAGTGAACGTATGGAAGTAAAACAATTTGTGAAAGAGAAGTACGGTGAGGCTGCGCGCCGGGTGATGTCCGGAAGCGGCCTACCCGAGGATTGTTGCTCGCAGACTTCTTGCTGCGAAGGATCCGCAGCCGCCTCATGCGACCCCATCACGTCGAACCTGTACAACAGTGCCGAGGCCGAGCAGATTCCAGAAGCTTCCCTGAAAGCGTCGCTGGGCTGCGGCAATCCAAC
>JAFAUR010000785.1 GCA_019243205.1 Acidobacteriaceae bacterium
CACTAGCTTGCATCGCATTGCCTCACCAAACCTAACCGGGCACTAAGCAAGCACCCACGAAAGGCCATTTCGAAGAAGCTTATCATCTGTGAAGTTTACAAGAGTGCAGGAAAACCGGCGCCTCAATACTCATGGATATATACGCGCTGCAACGCTGCCGCACAGGATTGCGGTCTGTCGTTGTGGCCGTGAACTGGGTGCGGTGTGGTGGCGCGCTTCAACTCGTATACATTGGATTGGGCTTTGCGATATGCAACCAGTGCCTGACCGGTGAGGTCCGGAGCCAGCAAGCGTCAAGCCGTGCGGACTCGTTCACTGCTTGTAGCGAAGCGAAAATCGCGTAGCGTCGCGAAGGGCTGCAACAGCAGCGCGCGAGAGTGAGCTGTTGCCGATACTCATCACCAGTGCTCGAAGCCGTACCGTTGCACACGAGCTGTCCTTGATTCCGCGCAGTGTGCTCTTGTTCGTCCGTACAACTCATCGAAAAGCTTCGCCGGAATCTCATACCGAGTCCATCCGAGCGCGCGAGAGCTGATTCCGGATTACGAGGCAGCACGCGATACGCGTGTGACGATGCCTGTCGCGCTCCGAATCAGAAGGGCTGTTCCGCTGGGCGGGGGGCAACGAGCGGTTTCACTGCTTCAAGACCCGTTGGTGGGCGCGCAGGGACTCGAACCCCGGACCTCCTGCGTGTGAAGCAGGCGCTCTAACCAACTGAGCTACGCGCCCGAATGCGTACGAGAAGCAAACAATTCGATTGTAATCTACCTGCCCTGAAACATCAGCTCCACATGCTTCATGCGCGCGCCGTTCGTATGAGACTCTAGCCTCATGCCCCGGTCTTCTTTCCGAGTTCTCTATAGCGATATCGGCGGTGTCCTTGGAACTAATGGCTGGGACACGGATATCCGTCTTCGCATTTGCGACAAGTTCGGAGTGGATACTGTGGAGGCGGAGCGCCGGCATCGTCTGATGTTCGACAGTTACGAACGGGGATTCACGACTTTCGAAGATTATCTCAATTACGTCTTCTTCTATACGGAGCGCCCATTTACTCTAGAAGCAGTCCGCGAATTCACTTACGCGCAGTCCGTGCCCTGGTTCGAGAACATGGACTTTGTCCGCCGGTTCAGGACGGCGAACGGACTCAAATTGGGTCTGATCAGCAATGAGGGAGCGGGCATTACACAGCATCGGGTGGTCAAGTTCGGACTGCGCGAGCTGGCCGACTTCATGGTGATCTCACACTTCGTACACTTCCGGAAACCAGACCCGGAAATTTGGAAACTGGCGCTGGATCTCGCCGGTTGCACGGTGGAGGAATCGATTTATATCGATGACCGGCCCATGTTCGTTCAGGTGGCCCGGGATCTCGGGTTTACTTCCATACATCACATCTCGCTCGAAACAACCCGTCGGGACTTGCACGATCTGGGATTGCAGACTGAATCGTGAGCTGACGGATTCCGCCAGCTCACGCTGTGTTTAACCACTAACTACTTCAGTTGCTTGTTGACCTCGTCCCAGTTGACGACGTTCCACCACGCAGCAATGTATTCAGGCCTACGATTCTGATATTTGAGATAGTACGCGTGCTCCCAGACATCGAGGCCAAGAACCGGTTTCTTGCCTTCCATGAGAGGGCTGTCCTGGTTCGCAGTCGAGATGATTTCAAACTTGCCGCTTCCATCTTTCACGAGCCATGCCCAACCCGATCCAAAGCGGCCGCTGGCGGCGGCTGCGAACTTCTCTTTGAATGAATCGAAGCTGCCGAAGTTTGAACTGATTACGCTCTCGACCTCGCCCTTGGGAGCGCCACCGCCTTTCGCTGAAAGAAGATTCCAAAAAAGGCTATGATTGGCATGGCCGCCGCCATTGTTACGGACGGCAGTTTTTATGGCGTCCGGCACTGACGAAAGATTGTTCGATAACAACTCCTCTATGGATTTGTTCTGCAGGTCGGGAGCAGACTCGAGGGCCTTGTTCAGATTTGTTACATAAGCGCCGTGATGTTTGTCGTGATGAATCTCCATCGTGGCTTTGTCAATATGAGGCTCTAAAGAATCCGCAGGGTAGGGAAGTGGGGGAAGTGTGAATGCCATATCTATTCTCCAGCGTACTGCCTAGTCTTTCCGATTGTAGACAGGTTCACCCGCGACAACTGTTTCTTCTACAGTTAACGAGAGCGCGTCGGAGTCCCAGAAAAACCTCACAAAGTCAGGCCGTTCTCCGGGAGAGATTCCACGCTGCCGCCCAGCGATTCTACCGACGCGCGCCGGGTTGACGGTTGCCATGGATAGAGCTTCGCGCAAGCTCGTTCGTGCAAAGCGAACGCAGTTCGAAATCGCAACATCCATCCGCAGAGCAGATCCGGCGAGCCGGTTTTCTCCCCGCTTCACAACGCTGCCGTCGTTTCGCAATTCAACATCCACCTGAGCCAAACGGTACGGCCCAGGCGCGCACATGGCAGGCATGACTGCGTCGGTTACGAGAACGGACCGCTCCGTGCCTTTGGCCCGAATGGCTGATCTCAGGAATGCGGCCGGAACGTGAATTCCATCGGCGATGAAGCTGGCCGTCAGCCGGTCTTCCGCGAGTTGGTCCCATATGTAGTTGGCAGTTTTCGGCAGGACTGGATTTGCGGCGTTTCCGAGGTGAGTAGACATGGTGGCGCCGGCGTCAACGGCCGCCGCAATCTGTCTCGATGTTGCCTTTGTATGCCCCACGCTCGCCGTGACTCCGTTCCGAACAAGATGTCGTACATACTCAGGCGTGCCATCCCACTCCGGAGATACGGTCACCAGTCGGATCAGGCCACGCGCCGCTTCCTGCCAGCGATCGAACTCTTCGGTACTCGGCGGGCGCACGTGTTCCAGAGGATGCGCACCGCGCGGACCGTCTTCCGGAGAAATGTGAGGTCCTTCAATGTGTAAGGCCTCGATTGCATGTCCTTCAGGGAGACCATTGCGCAGAAATTCTTCTTTCGCCTCAACGAGGTTGCGCGCCGCGCCCGTAATGGCCGCTTCCGGGCCGGTAATGACGGTCGGGAAGAAGCGGGTAACGCCGGTCGTAAACATGCGTCTGATGGACCCGGCAATTGCCTCGTGCGAGGAGGTTGGATCGTTATAGTCCACTCCCGCAAATCCGTTCACCTGGAGATCAATGAAGCCTGACGCGAGATAAAGGTGCTCGTCGGGCGGACGAATCAGCTCATCAACGGAATCGATAGATGTATCGAAGTCAATTCGGATGACCGAGGAAGTCCCTGGTACCTTTCCGAAGAGCGTTTTGGTGCCGGCTCCGTCTTGAATGCCTGATGACATATCAATCCATCCTTGTTTTTTTCACAGGTTACACACAGGACAATTTGCGTAAACAGTTCGCATCGTTGGTGATAAAACGTGTTGAAAACAGTTTTAGCGCTCGAAAAAGTTATAGCGCAGCGGCCAGCCTACATCGGACAATGCAGAAGATCCAGCGCGGATCTGGCTGCGGGCAATCTCGGGGGAGGTCGCTGCAGCTTGGATTTCGCGACTGGAGTGGACGAAATTGGGCTAGCTGCAATGGTTGGCTCAAGGTGGCAGGGCAGCGGGCGCTTTCGGGCCAGGATCCGCTACTTGGAGGAAAGCGTCGGTTGCCCTGTGGAAGTTGGTGGTCGGACTAAATGACTCCCGCGCCGATTGGTTCAGTTTCGCGCTCACCCGCTGGCACAAAAGTCAGCCAATTGAATTCATCGCTGACGCGACCATTGACGATGTCGAAGTAGCGTTTCTGGATCTTTTCGGTAACAGGCCCGCGATAGCCGGGTCCGATCGTAATGCGGTCAACTGATCTGATTGGAGTAACTTCGCAAGCAGTACCGGTAAAGAAAAGCTCATCAGCAATGTAGAGCAACTCGCGCGGGATGATCGTCTCTACGATAGGGATTCCAAGCTGGCCCGCAATTTTGACGATGGTGTCACGAGTGATGCCCGGAAGAACGGAAGCGCCCAGTGGCGGTGTCAAAAGCTTTCCATCCTGCACGATAAACAGATTCTCGCCTGATCCTTCGCTAACGTACCCCGCTTCGTCCAGTGCGATTCCTTCCGAGTATCCGTTGACGGCAGCCTCCATGCGAATCAATTGCGAGTTCATATAGTTTGCGCCAGCCTTCGCCAGAGCTGGAAGTGTATTCGGCGCGATGCGGTTCCATGATGAAACGCAGACATCGACACCGCTGTTCAAACATTCCTCGCCAAGATAGCTTCCCCACGGATAACACGCAACATAAACCTCGACGGGATTGTTCGTGGGAAGAACGCCCAGTGCTCCGTAGCCTCTGAGAGCGATTGGTCGCAGGTAGCAGGATTCCACCCTATTCACGCGCACCACATCCACGAACGACGCCGTGAGTTGGTCCACTGAGAACGGGATGTCCATCCGGTAAATCTTCGCTGATCTCAGTAGTCGCAGCGCATGATCGTTGGCTCGGAATATCGCCGGCCCCTTGTTGGTGTGGTAGCACCGGATGCCCTCGAAAACCGAGCTACCGTAGCTCACAACGTGAGATAAAACATGAATTTTGGCGTCTTCCCACGGGATCAGACGGCCGTTGTGCCAGATTTTCTCGGTGGGCTGCAGCATGACATTATTGTAGCGACCCGCTGCAGCCCGATCGGATCAATTGTTTAGCAAATCACTGCCCCGAGGGCGCACCGAGTTGCACGGGATACCAGGAATAGGTCGGGGTCGTGAGATGCTGAAGCAGCACGTTGAAGATAGCCGTTTGGCCCGCATCGTTCAGGTGAATGCCATCTTCGAGCCAGGATGACTCGACCGCGGCGCTGGCAAACGTTGGAGTGAAAGGCAGGCCTAGGTAGTCGCACCCGTTGGATTGCGCCAGAGTCCTGGCTGTCTGAAATACCAGCGTCTGGGAAAGGTTGTTGGTGCTGCCCGCCGACGTCCACGGCATGCTCATTACCAGAATTGAAGCGCCCTGCGATTGCTCACGAGCGATGAGGTTGCTCATCTGGTTCTGGTAGTCGCTGATGCTGCCGCGCAGATAATCGTTGGTTCCCAGCGCGATAATGTCGAAGGTCTTGCCGCCGGAGCCGGTGACGTCAATCATTTGCAGGTTACCGGGAGTTCCGAAACAGGCTGCCTGGCAAGCGCCGATGGAAAGATTGTCGACGGAGACGCCCGCATTCCCAATGGTCCACTCTGTCGCGTACACGTAACAGGCGCCGTTTGTGGTGTTGCAGGACACCGTTGCCGTATGGCTGCCGAGTCCTCCCGGGGCGGAGATCTTTACTTGGTGGGCAACGATATCACTGCCGGTGTTCTCGGTGCCAAAGGTTCCGAGATTCTGGCCATCGATCGTTACCGTGAAACCAGCCGTCGAGACAGTGGAATACGTTGTGTAGTAGATGACAAGGCTGTCGCCTGTCTGAGGGTAGGTCGTAAAAGAGCTGCTTGCTCCCATTTGGAGCCCGGCCTTGCCGTCGAAAGTACCGCCGGGAGTGCCGGTCTGAGTCGGGACTCCAACGTTGTACCAGGAGGTCGGTCCGGAGACCGTGTAGTAGTCGTTTGAAATCCCGGAAGGCATGCCGGCCATCAAGGGAAGAATGCCTGTTCCATGGGAAGGATAGTTTGCCTTGAGCCAGGAACGCAGCTGTTCGATCCAGAGATTCGATTGCGTCACAGGGCCGATACCGGCGCAACTGCTCTGGGTGTTGCCCGCCGCGCCCCAGCAGCGAGTAAGCGAATCGCCGAACGCTCGTAATCGGACTACCTGATTACTGGCGTTTGAAAGTGCCGACGACAACGATCGCCAAAAGGAGCTTTCAGAGGCCAGACACACCTGCAAGGATTCTGAAGAGTTGCCTTTAACGCGGCGAAGGATGCCGGCGTGATCGGTCGAGCACAGCATATCGAGAAGAGTCAGCCGGACTGTATTGTCCTTGGACGGCAAAGTTTGACCGAGTTGGTCCATGGTGGATGCGCCGGATGCGGGTACGCGCCACTTGAAGACGCTTGCGGTTGAACCAGACTGGATTTGGACCGTGTAGACATAGCCGGCATTGTCGCTGGCTGTAAGTGACACGGCGAGCATGCCGTTAGCGACCGCAACCGTTTTCGAACCACCCGGAGTCAAGTGACCCGAATTGTCAAGGAACGGCTGCCAGTTGATGTATGCGGTACCCGTCTGAACCGAAGCGCCCGAGGAGTCCACAGCGGGAACGTTGAGCGATACTGTCTGGGCGCACAACGGCGCGCAGACTAGTAGAACAAACGAAAGAGTTTTCACCGCTCACAGCATAGGTGCGGTATTCAGGGATGTGGGTGAAACTGCCCGGTAAGAGGAGGAGAATTCGACTCCCAAGCGGCACAGTCTCGGAGACGTTTGTCCAGTTCTGACCAAAACTTAGCTCAGATAGGGTTTCTATCGTCACGAACAGCGAAAATTTTCGCAATCTCTGTGACTGACTGTTCTAGCGAGCGATTACAGTCCGAGAAACCGGAACGGCTTGGCTATTTGAAAGCTAAACGGTCAGCACCCGATTGTATCGGGCAGGACTATCACAGGTCCCGCGAAATGGCGCAACAGGCAGGAGTGAAGTCGTCGTCACGCAGACGAGCGTGCGCATGGAGTCACGCATCAGTGGTCCTCACCATTTTGCGAAAAGATCCGCGGTGCAGGTTGTTCAAACGCCGCTTGCAAGGACCGGCTGCTCAGTGCAGAGTTGCCGCGTCATGAAATCGTCCGGTTATTCCTCGGCTTACCGCGCCCGTTCCGGCCTTCTGCTACATCATGCAGCCACTCGCGTTTCGCCGCGATCTCCGTATTCATCGATTTCGGAAGATAGAACCGCGTCCGGCATTGCCTGCAGCGGAAAGGCCGCATTCCGAAAATGCGCATGAACAGATCCCGAAAGTGCCAACGATGAGAGCGGCTGATGTCTTCCGACTGGCAGCGCGGGCACATGAGGTATCAGCTTGATTGTAGTTGGACGCTAAGGTGCCGCTAAGGGTGTCCCGCCGTTTCCCGCCATGGAACGATTAAATGCGGGAAGATCCCGTTCCATAAGCGTCCGGTATTCCTGACGGACTTCCGCAAGCTGCTTTTCCAGCATGTCAAGGAGCTGAACGGAAGTGTCGGTGGGCTGATAATTCACGCCGCCCGCTACGTCTCCTGCTCCCGTGCCCACTTCTCCGTTGAGCCAGATCAGGTTTAAGTAAATTTTGTAAGGCTCGACGAAAAACTTGTCATCGCTGTTCGCCTCGGTCTTGGAGATCAACTTGAATTCGACACTTTCCAGCTTTGATTCCATTGCGTTCACCGATTGCGTCAGCTCCTCCTTTCCGGATTCAGCCCGCAGCATGCTCTTGGTATCTGCGAGTTGCTTACGCATCCACTCGATCCGGTTCACCATCTCCGAAGCAGCCGTGATATCGCCCCGAATGCGTAACTGCAGCCTTACTGAGGCGTCTAATTCCTCGTCTGTCGCTTTCGTCTGAGGCGATTTGAGGATTTCAAGCGGCTCATCGTACTTCTTGCCGGCCACCATCAAGCGAGCAGTGTACTTACCGGGCGTCACAAGGGGACCGACCTCTGCGGGCTGCAGGCCCCAATGGGTGATGGGCCGCGAATCCGCATGGCGAAAACGTGGTTCTTCCCAGATGAAGGGATTATCCGGCGCCACGGTTCGAAGCTTCACGAGAGAAGGCGGATCGTAACGGAGGTCCCACGTCCTGCGGTTCAGGCCGGCTTGAGAAGGTGCCGCTTTGAATTCGCGTAGAAGCTTGCCTTCGGAATCGAGGATTTGTACTTCCGCTGGTGAGGATGTTTTCAGCGAGAAGTTGACGTACGCCCTTCCGCCTTCCGTGATGCGGTAACTCGGTCGCGGTTTAAAGAGGGTCACTGCCGCATCAAGAGTATTCTCGTTGAACTGTTCGAGAGGCGTGATGTCGTCCAGTACGTAAATCCCGCGCCCATAAGTGGAGACGACCACATCATGAAAATTCTTCTGAACGGTGATCCACGTGACCGGAGCATGCGGTAGGCCCCCATCGAGCGCAGTCCACGTCTGGCCATCATTCAGCGAGAAGTAAAAACCGTTTCCTGTACCCGCGAAGAGCAGCCCCTTGCGATTGGGATCCTCCGCGACCGACTTCACATAAGCGAGCGGACCTTTGGGAAGGTTCCCGCTGATTCGCGTCCATGTCTTGCCGAAATCAGACGTTTTGAAGATGAACGGATCACGGTTATCCATCAGATGGTAATCGACTGCGACGTATGCCGTTCCCGGGTCGAATGGGGAGGGTTCGATCTTCGAAATGGTTCCCCAGGGTGCAAGGCCGGATACGTTTCCAGTGAGGTCATTCCAATGCGCGCCGCCATCGCGTGTGTTCCAGATCTTTCCGTCATTCGTGCCGGCCCAGATGAGTCCCTTTTGCAGCGGCGATGGCGCGATGGCGAAGACCACCTCGCCGTAGAACTGGCCCAGGTTGTCGCCGACAATGCCGCCGGAAGGCACGATGCGGCTCGGATCTTGCGTCGAAAGATCGGGACTGATGACGCTCCAACTCTGTCCGGCATTCGCGGTCTTGAAAATGACCTGGCAGCCGTAATAGACGGTGTTATGGTCGAACGGATCGATGGCGAGAGGCGCCGTCCAGTGGCAGCGATATTTAGTTTCGTTCGGCGGGGAATCGAGCGTGTGTAACCACGGGCTGACGGATCGAGCTTCCTTCGTCCGCGCATCGTAACGCGTTACTTCATCGCCGTAGCAGGTGGCCCAAACGATATTGGGATCGGTCGGGTCCGGGTACGTGAAACCGGACTCACATCCTCCTAATCTGTACTCCCAGTTGTCGGATGCGCCATAAGAATATCCGCCCGCCGTCGGCGGACGAGTCCTGCGTGCGGCATTTTCAGCCGCGGGCTGCGGAGGATTGCTGGTTGCAGTTCCCGGCTCCGTGGGCGCGGGCACCGTTGTGCTGCGTCCCTGAGACTGCGACGCGGCCGGCCGTGGTGTCGGCGCTGATCCGGTTGCAGTTTCATCGGCAGGCTCCGGAGCAGCGTACGGGCCGGCGCCGCGAACTGAGCTCGGCCCTCGCATCGTGCTGTTGTCCTGCATGTTGGTGTAGATCCAGTAGGGAACCCGGTTATCAACCGAAACGTGATACATCTGCCCTATCGGCAGCTGAACGCGGTGAGAACCGCTGCCATGGACGGTGGTGATGCTCATGCCGGCATCGTCCGTAATGACGAAACGATCGGCGTTCGTCGGGTCGATCCAGATGTCGTGTGTGTCTCCCCCCCAAGGCACAATCTGGAAATTCTCGCCGCCGTCGAGCGAATGGTGGACTGAGCTGCTGGTAACTATCAGCTCGTTTTCATCGCGGGGCGACACGGCGATTCGAATGTAATAACCTGCACGCCCGATGAGCGCACGGTTGTGGCTGACGACGCGCCAGCTATCCCCGCCGTCATCGGACCGCCACAGCGAGCCTTGTTCGGCCGTCTGAATGAGCGCATAAACACGATTTGAGTCGCTTGGAGCAACCGCAACATCGATCTTGCCGACGGGAGATTTTGGCAGGCCATGCCCGGTTAAGCGCGTCCAGGAAGACCCTCCGTCGCGCGAAACAAAGACGCCGCTGGCGGGACCACCGCTGAACTCGCCGTAAGTATGCATTTCCACCTGCCACATGCCGGCGAACAACACGCGCGAATTGTGCGGGTCCATTGCCAGGCCAGAGCAGCCGGTGCTCGCATCAGCAAACAGAACCCGATCCCAGTGCTGACCGCCATCATTTGTGCGAAAAACTCCACGCTCCTGCTGTGGTCCCGTAAGGCGGCCGAGAGCGCACACGAACACGTTTTCCGAGTTTGTTGGATTGACGACGATGCGTCCAATTCTCCCGGTTTCGTCCAAGCCCATGTGCTTCCAGCTTTTTCCTGCATCGGTCGACTTGTAAACGCCGTTTCCTGTCACATCGCTGTCGCGAATCGCCCACGCTTCGCCGGTGCCCGCCCACACTGTGCTCGGGTCAGAAGGCGCCACAGCCAAAGCACCAATAGCCATCACCGGTTGGTCATCAAAGATGGCTGTCCATCGATTCCCGCTGTCGGTGCTCTTCCAGATCCCGCCGGAAGCAGCGCCCGCGTAATACGTGCTCGGGTCACCGGGGATGCCGGCCACGGCCGCGATCCTATTGCCATTCTGAGGGCCGAGAAAGCGGAAGCGCAGAGCATCCGCTGCCCAACGCGCGTCCACCGTTTGTGCCGGCAAACTCGACGGCAGGCACAAGGAACACAGCGCGGCTGCGCTTAGCAGGGGAAAGTAACGGAGGTGAGGTGACACAGATCGCATGTATGTTGCCCTTTAAAGCGGTATCCCAGATTGTATACAATTTCTGCCCGAAGCGCGCGGGTAATTATTGAGATCACCAGCTTCCGCGCTCTCCGAGCGTGTCGATAACACCTGCGAGGCGTTCGACACCATTCGCCCAATTTCTCTGACTTCCGATCTCGGCGCGGTCGGGATCACCGCGTTCGATCGCGTCGATGATGACATCGTGTTCGCGGACGGACTGCCCCAGTTCATCGACGATGGCACTGGCGTAAAGCCGCCAGTAGCGTTCCGCCTGAAGTTGCGTCGTTCGGTGCAGACCGGTCAGCCGAGGTCCGCCGCTTGCATCTACGATCGTGCGGTGAAAGCCGGAATCGAGATCGAAGATGCGGTTCGGCTCCGGACGGTGTGCACGCACCAGGGCGTCCAGACCTTCATTCATTTTGCGAAGCTCACGAATCACCTTGCCGCGCTGTTCGGAAGGAAGTTGTGCCGTCAGGCGTGCAGCCAAGCCCTCGATGTGACCGATAATCGAATAGAGTTCGCGCGCGTCTTCTTTAGTCATAGGAGCAACCTGCACGCGATTTTTGCTTCCGCTATTTACGGACATGAGGAAACCTTCGCGCTCCAGCCATTGCAGCGCTCCGCGAATAGGGGTGCGGCTCACGCCGATGCGTTCCGCGAGCTCTGCCTCGATCATCCAGGTGCCAGGCGAAAGCTTGCCGGTGACAATCATGCTCCGCAATTGCGCGACTACCAGGGCAACGCTGTTGCCCCTGTCTGGTTCAGACGATTTCTTTGTTCGAGGTCTGTGCCGTTTGGTGGCGGAAGGCATGCGATTTAGAAATGGTGGCTGCTGCAAGCTGCGCTGAAGCGAGCACGTTTGTGAACAATCTTAGCCAAGAAAATATCCGCGCGTTATCACCCGGGCTGCCTAACCTGGGTTGGTTGACATTCTCGAATCCCCCACCGCAGAGGATCCTTGTCTTGTATGAAAAGAGAGCTTTCCGCTATTACGTAAGCCGAGCCCATGATTCTCGGATAAATGCCTCCGTCATCTACGTGAATCGAGCCTTCGAAAAGGCTCCCAATGATGCTTTCCTGAACCCACCTTTGGCCGGGTTCGAGGTTTCCGGATTCGTAGAGACAGGCAAGTTTGGCGCTTGTGCCGGTGCCGCAAGGCGATCTGTCATAACTGCCGCCCGGACACAGAACGAAATTCTTGCTGTTGGCGCCCGGAATGGTAGGAGGTCCATACAACTCGACGTGGTCGATTTCAGAACCGTCGGGTGCCGTGATTCCGTTCGCATTCAGCGCACGCCGGATGCTCCAGCATAAATCTGTGAGTGCTTCCAAGTTCGACAGCCGGATTTCAAGCGGATTCTCGTGCGCAACGAAGAACCAATTTCCGCCCCAGGCGATGTCGCCAGTTACCATTCCGAATTGTTCAACGGCAACGGCGATACCGGAGGCAGTTCGAAAACTCGGGACATTGTGCACGGTGACGTGTTCGGCGTCATGCAACTCAGCCTGCACGATACCCACAGGAGTTTCTATGCGGTGAATTCCCCGTTCGATGCGGCCGTAATGCGCCAGAGTCACGGCGAGGCCGATGGTTCCATGACCGCACATTCCGAGATAGCCGGTGTTGTTGAAGAAGATCACTCCGGCAGAACACGTTGGATCAACTGGTTCGCAGAGCAGCGCTCCGACTATTGCATCCGAACCGCGAGGTTCGTTCACAATCGCAGAGCGAAAGTGATCGAACTCATCTTTGAATTTCCGGAGCCGCTCATTGAGCGGGCCCGTGCCTAAGTCGGGTCCCCCTGTAAGAACGACACGAGTTGGTTCGCCTCCTGTGTGAGAATCAACAATCCGGATAATCTTGTCGGCTGGCACGCGTTTGGTATACGCTATTGTATACAATGCCTGCGCCGCCGTCAGATGCCATCATTGTGGGCGCCGGAATCGTCGGCGTGGCATGCGCTAAAGAGCTTGCGGATGCGGGTCTGTCTGTAACGGTAATCGAATCCGGACCCGCCGTGGGTTGCGGCGCGACTGCCGCGGGCATGGGTCATATCGCCGTGATGGACGACTCCGATGAGCAGTTTGCCTTGACGAGCTACTCACAGCGTTTATGGCGTGAGCTTGCGGCCGAATTACCTCGAGGCGCAGAGTACCTTGCTTGCGGATCTCTTTGGGTTGCGGCGGATGAAGAGGAGTTTGCAGAGGTTCGCCGGAAATGCAGCTTTTATTCAGCTCGCGGAATCCCTGTAGAGATTCTGGACAGTAAACAGTTGTCTGAAGCGGAGCCTAACCTCCGTTCCGGGATGGCAGGCGGATTACTGATGAGTAATGACGGCGTCTGCTATCCCCCATGCGCAACCGGCTATCTTGCCGAAACAGTGTCGAAGCGGCGCGGGCGCATCATTACAGGAAAGCGAATCGCTCAGGTGTCAACTCGTTGCGTGCGGGACGAAGCCGGGACAACCTTCGAAGCAGAGCTGGTCATTCTTGCTACCGGAGCAGTTGCCCGGCAGCTGGTACCGGGTCTCGAAGTGGTCCCGCGGAAAGGTCACCTGCTCATCACGGACCGCTATCCCGGTTTCATCCGCCATCAACTCATCGAGCTTGGATACCTGAAGAGCGCCCATTCGAGTAGTGCGGATTCGGTGGCGTTCAACGCGCAGCCGCGGCAGACGGGACAGATCCTCATCGGCTCTTCGCGGCAGTTCGGGGTCGAAGATTCTGCCGTTGAAGCCAGCATGCTCAGCAGGATGCTGGCGCGAGCGGTTGAATACATGCCCAGGCTGGCGGAGCTTTCCGCGATTCGATCGTGGACAGGATTCCGTGCGGCGACGCCCGACAAGCTCCCCTTCATCGGCAGGCATGCAGAGTTAGACGGTGTGTATCTGGCGACAGGCCACGAGGGCTTGGGGATTTCGACTTCACTCGCCACCGCCAAATTGCTGGCCGATGAAATTCTCGGTCGCGCCTCCGTGATTCCCCGTTCCCCATATGCCCCAACCCGGAGCTTCGCCGTTCATGGCTGACACCGTTAGCGTCCAGGTAAACGGACGCCATTGCCGTGTCGCAGAGGGGACGTCTGTAGCGGCCGCCGTTTTTGAAGCCGGACAGTGCGCATTCAGGCACTCCGTCACGGGACAAACGCGCGCGCCTCTGTGCGGGATGGGCATCTGTTTCGAATGCCGCGTAACGATCAACCAGCGGCGCCATCTTCGGAGCTGTCAACTTCCAGTCGAGGAAGGCATGGTGATCGAAACGGAATGACGACGGATATTCTCGTCATTGGCGCCGGTCCGGCAGGAATGGCAGCTGCGGTTGCGGCGGCAGCTTCGGGCAGGGAAGTGACCGTGCTCGATGACAATCCGGCGAGCGGAGGTCAAATCTGGCGAGGCGGTTCCCGGAAAGCGCCTTCCCCTATTGCACGGAATTGGTTCAGGCGCTTTGCCCAGCTTCCGATCACCACGGTCCTCGGCGCACAGGTCATCTCCGGTGACGCGAGTAACCGAACGATAGTCGCGGAAAGACTGAGTTCGGTCGAGGAGATTCGATTCGACTCGCTGATCCTGGCAACGGGCGCACGCGAGCTTTTCCTCCCGTTCCCTGGATGGACCCTACCCGGAGTGATGGGATTGGGCGGCATTCAGGCCTTGGCGAAATCAGGAATGCCGATCGCAGAGAAGTCGGTCGTGCTCGCAGGCACCGGACCCTTGTTGCTCGCGGTAGCTGCGTACTTTCAGAAGCACGGAGCGAAGGTGACCCTAATCGCAGAGCAGGCTGACTTCGGAAACATCGTCAGGTTCGGCAAGAGTCTCTGGCGTCATCCGTCGAAAATCCGGGAGGCCGTTGCGCTTCGTTCCTCGCTAACAGGCGTGCCTTATCGTTTGGGGTGCTGGATCGAAGAAGCTCGCGGGCGAGACAGACTCGAGAGCGTCCGTTTGCGCCAGCGAAATCGGGTCTGGCAGCTTGAGTCCGACTTCGCAGGAATCGGATATGGACTCGTGCCGAATTCGGAACTTGCCGCGCTGCTCGGATGCGAGATTACGGCGCGTTGCATTGCAGTAAACGAATTCCAGCAAACATCAATCGATCGCGTCTTCGCCGCTGGTGAGTGTACAGGCATCGGCGGCGTGGATTCAGCTTTGGTTCAAGGGCGGATTGCTGGATATTCGGCTGCGGGTAAATCGGATCAGGCGCGGGCGCTGTTTCGATCCCGCGTCCATGCGGCGCGATTCGCGATGCATTTGAACGAAGCATTCCGCCTGCGTAGTGAACTGAAGGGTCTCCCGGAGGTCGATACAATTGTCTGCCGGTGTGAGGATATCGCCTACGGCAGGCTCAAAGACTTTCATTCATCCCGCGCGGCCAAGCTTCACACCCGCTGCGGTATGGGCCCTTGCGGAGGCCGCGTCTGTGGAAGCGCAACTGAATTTCTCTTCGGCTGGTCACCAGATTCAGTCCGGCCCCCGATACTTCCTGCGCGAGTGGCCAGCTTGATAGAACAACGGATTACGCCTGAGGAGGCAGTCACGAAATGAAAAACATGAATTGGGGTGGAGTCATCCCGGCAATTACGACTCCGTTCAATGCGGATCTTTCCATCGATCATGGCTTTTTGGCTGAGCACTGCAAATGGCTGGTTAAGAACGGATGCAGCGGTGTAGTTGCACTGGGTTCTCTCGGCGAAGGCGCGACCCTCGCTGCGAAGGAGAAGAACCAGGTGCTCGAAACCTGCGTCGCGGCCATCGGAGATCGCGCTCCGGTCGTTGCGGGTATTTCGGCCCTGAGCACGACCGAAGCGGTCTCCATCGCCAAATCGGCTGCCGAGATCGGATGTCAAGGGCTGATGGTATTGCCTCCCTACGTTTATGTAGGGGACTGGCCCGAGATGAAAGCCCACGTCGGAGCAATTCTTAGCGCGACGGATTTGTCTTCCATGCTGTACAACAATCCGCTCGCCTACACGACCGACTTTTTACCACCGCACGTTTGCGAGCTGCTGGCCGAGTTTCCCAACCTACACGCAATCAAAGAATCGAGTGCCGATGTACGACGGGTCACCGCCTTGCGCGCGCTTGCCGGTGACCGGCTGCAGATTCTCGTCGGAGTCGATGATGCGATCGTAGAGGGTACGGCGGCCGGCGCAGTCGGCTGGATTGCGGGTTTAGCCAACGCTCTACCCAAAGAATCGGTGGACCTGTTTGAACTGGCCCGTGATGGCGAGAGTGAGAAAGCTTTCGAGCTCTATCGATGGTTTCTACCTCTGCTCAGGATGGATACCGTACCGAAGTTCGTGCAGTTAATCAAGCTTGTGCAGGAGGAAGTGGGAATGGGCAACTCGCGCGTGCGCCCGCCGCGTCTCCCTCTCGCAGGGACGGAACTGCAGGAGGCAAAAGCCGCGATCGCCAATAGCCTGCAGCATCATCCAGGCAAGCAGCCATCTCTGGTCTAATTCAACGAAAGCTACTCGCCGAAACCAAGGTCATCGCCAACCTCGCCGGAGGTTTCGTCACCAGAACGCTTGCGCCTTTCGCTGACCTGCCGGAACGGCGATCGCCGCCCGTAGTGTTGGCCGCCAGTTCCGGACGCTCTCCTACGCTGCCGGTTCGCCGGTCGCCGCTGGAATCGGGATCACTCTTGTCTCTCTGCGCGACGCTTTTGTGAGACTCCATATTGCTTCTCCTGCAAGTTAGAGATCGCCCGCGCGGGAGAGGCTACATCGGAAACGAATTTGCCGACCAGGATTAAGAGACGATTCCTTTTCCTTCGACGACGCGAATGTACTTGTTGACAGGTAGGTCTTTGATCCGGTCAATCTGTTTGCTGGGTGAGGGCCAATGGATTTCGAGTTCATCGATTCGCGCGGCGGTGCCGAACCCGAGAACTTCGCGACAGTCATGGGACGAAAGATAGCTGCCGCCGCTGTTTTTCAAGCGAGAGTACTTCTTACCGTTCACCGTCCAGGAGATGCGCGCTCCTATCGCGTCACGATTACAGGTCTTTCCTTCCAGCTTGATTCCGAGCCAATTGTTCCCGCGCGCCGCATTATTTTTTAGTAGAACAGGCGCTCCGCCGTTGTTACAGATCAACACATCGACTGCCCCGTCGTTATCGAAGTCACCTACAGCGAGACCGCGCGCCGCATAGGTTTTCTGGAATGCCGGACCTGCCTGATCGGTGACATTGCGCATTTTGCCGTCGGCTTCTCCGTGGAAGAGAAGCAGCGGCTCCCGATAATGCACTTGCTGCGAGTAGTGATCAATCATGTCGTCCGGATGCCCGTTAGCAAGGAACAAGTCTATGTTGCCGTCGTTATCGTAGTCGAAGAACTTCAGCCCCCAGCCGCTCAGCAGGCGAGTCGCTTGCGCTACTCCGCTCGGGTGCGCGACATCTCGAAACGTCTCGTCTTTGTTGTTGCGGTAGACGGAAAACATCTCCTGATCGACGTTCGCAACAAAGAGATCCTGCCAGCCGTCGCCATTGATATCCGCGGCATCAACTCCCATACCTGAACGCGGTTGACCGTTCTCGCTGAACGCCACTTCGGCCTGTAACGCAATCTCCTCCCATTTCCAGGTGCCGTTCGGTCCCGGACCGCGATTGACGTATAGCCAGTTCTGAACGGTATCGTTCGCGACAAACAGGTCCATTCGCCCGTCGTTATTTATGTCCGTGGCAACCACCCCCAGCCCTTTGCCGATCGATTTCGCAATGTCGGTCCCTTTAGTTACATCGGTGAAGGTGCCATCGCCGTTGTTGTGATAGAGAAAGCTCGCGGTGCCCTTGAATACTCTCGGGATGCAGTAGTAATGTTTCCCGATCTGGTTGTCGCCGCATTCAAATTTGTGGGGGCCGGAATAGTCGACGAAACTACAGATGAATAGATCGAGACGCCCGTCGTTGTCGTAATCGAACCAGACCGCGCTCGTGGTCCAGCCCGGAGTAGCAAGACCGGCCTTTTCGGTGACGTCGGTGAACGTCCCGTTGTGATTGTTCTTATACAAGATGCAGCGGCCGTAAGAGGTCACAAAGAGATCCGGCCAGCCGTCGTTATCGTAATCGCCAACGGCAACGCCCATGCCGAAAGTGCCTCCGCATACGCCGGCTTTATCCGTGACGTCCGTGAATGTGCCATCGCGATTGTTCTTATAAAGAGCGTTGCGAATGGGCGATGCCGGTTTCCAGAAATCGCACGGACCGCTGTTGACCAGGTAGATGTCCATCCAGCCATCGTTGTCGTAATCGAGAAAAGCACAACCGGGGCCGAGCGTTTCAGGCAGGTAGCGATTCTCCGACATCGCGTTGTCGTGTGTCCAGGCAATGCCGCTGACAGTGCTGGCGACTTCGGTGAAAAGAGGGCTGTTCGCCTGTTGGCTCCAGAGCCGGGCCGCCCCCGAACCGGCCAGCAGCCAAAGTATGTCCCTTCGCGTGAACTTCATTTATTGGTCACCGCCGCTGAAGTTTTCTCGTTTTTAACGAGGCGGCCTAGCACCGACTCCACCTCATTGCCGTGGAAATCCAGCTCCGTCAATCGAGTCCGGTAGCGGACGATGCCACTCGAATCGATGAGGAAGAGGCGACTGGGCCAGGCGTTATAGGCGGCTTCTACTTTGTTGTCCATTCCATCAACGACGGCCGGGAAGGGAAGATGGAGCTTTCGGCTGCACATCAGGGCGTGATCTTTTTTCTCCGATGCATTCGCAGGCGGGGATATCTCTAAATCCGAGTTGCGCGTGCTCTGCCAATTATCCGTGGCGTGTGCTTCCCGAATGTAAACGAGAAGAAAATGGGCGCGCGTACCGTAACGGCGATATAGGTCCTTCAAACTTTCGGCAGCAGCCCGGAAATTCGGACACGTGTAACTGCCGAAGACCAGCACGACTGGACCCTTGTCGCGCAGTTGAGTCAAGCTTATCGTTTCGCCGGAAACGGCATCTGCTAATTCGAAATCCGGCGCGGCCGTATTTACCCCCGGCCCAGGATCGGCGTTTTTTAATTTAGCCGCGAGCGTTGCCGCGCGAGCGCGCTCACGCGCTTCCGCGTCCGGCATCCGGAGATCGCGATAAATCGCAGCAAGAGTCTGGTGGGCTTCTCCCGAGTCGGGCGCGGCTTTGACGGCGGCTTCGGCATAGGGACGGGCAGCTACGAAGTGATTCAGGCCGACCAGGCATTCAGCCAATCCGAGATTTGCTTCCGGTGACTCTGGCCGGACACGGACGGCACTCTCAAGCAGTGCCTTTGCATCCGAGTCTTCCTTGCGGACAAGCAGGATCTGACCGAGGCGGAGATTGGCCGCAAAATCGTTGGGATTGGCTGCCAGCTCTTTTCGAAATGCAGCCGCCGCCGCGTCCGGGTCTCCCGTGTTCAGGAGCGCCTGACCGAGAAAAGATTGCAGCAGCGGCAGGTCGGGTTCCAATTGGGCCGCGCTTTGAAATTGAGCGACCGCGGCCGGGTAGTCTCCAGACTCGAACAGCCGTGCCCCGAGCAGGAAACGCGCCTCCGGGCTGTCGCCGTTGCGGAGGATGCGATCGAGCCGCGGCTGGGCTTCGTCGACCCGTTGCTGTCTAAGAAGCGCCATGCCGAGCATATACGCGACGGCCGGGTCATCGGGCGCGCTTTTCTCGATCGGCGTCAGGAGTTTAATGACTTCTTCGTCACGACCCATTTGAAGATCGCAGTCGGCGAGCAGCTTCGTGATCTTGCTATCGTCCGGGGAAGCGGAATGCAGAGCTGCGAAACGGCGCTGGGCTTCGGCAAGGTTGCCGGCTTTCTCGTACGCGAGTGCTGTGTTAAGAGCGATTCTCGGATCGTTCGGCAGCAGTTTGTCCGCTAAGCCGTACTCGACGATCGCTTCATCAAAGCGCCCAAGCTGAACTAAAACGATTGCCAGGTTTACATGCGTCGCGACCTGGGTGGAATCGAGCTTTTCGAGTTCGCGGTATGCATCCGCCGCCTCCGCGTATCGGCCGGCAGCCTGCAACTCCATTGCCTGCCGCGCGAGAGAGGCGAAATCCGGTTGCAGTGTCTGAGCGCCCGCTGGCGACGAGGCAGAACACAGCATCCAGACGATAAGGCTATTCCGGATACGGCGCATTTACTTTGACAATCCGAATTCGATGATCGGTGAATTGGTGATGTGATCCTGGTATCTCAATCCGGGGCATGTGACAACTGACGCAATTGGTTTGGGCAACGCGGCAGGCTCGGGCTGTTGGTTTCGATGCAGCATGGCATGCCTGGCATTTTGAATCGTAATCCTTTGTAATGGCGTCCACTTCACGGTGCGGATCGTGACACGCCGTGCAGCTAATGCGGGAATCCTCCGAATCGTAGCACTTACTTTCGGTCAGCCGATACGGCTGAAAGCGCACATTGAGGATGCCGAGCTTGGGACCGCTGGCGATTTCTTCCCAAGTGCGATGGCACTGACCGCAGAAGTTGGACATTTCTTCCGTGCTCATGGCGCCCAGGTGCTTCATCGACCCGGTATTCTTATCTGCCTGTTTGATCCCAGCAAGATGTCCCTCAGTGGCACCATGGCAGCGTTCGCATTGCACGCCAGGGACGAGCTTGTCCAGCGCGAATTGGTGACCCTCTCTGGCATTTGTGGCATGACAGCCAAAACAACTGGCCTTATCTCCCTCGCTCATCAGCCGCCCAGCTGCCTCCATGATGTTTGACGGCTGCTTGTTTCGCGCGCCGATGGTGAAATCCAAACCGTCGATCTCGTTATAGAAGCTCACGCGGCTCTCATAAAAGTTACCGTCTTTCCGAAACACGTAAGTCTGCCCGGCTTTACCTAACCCGAAAGCCCACTCTATCTGTGCCTGAACCGTTTCCTGGCCATTGGAAACAGAGTAGGAACTTTCCTCGCCGTGGCGTTCGATGCGATACGAATAGTTCCCATCTTTGAAGGTGAGCAGTTCGTGAGACTTCAAAATGCCGCTTTGAGAGGCAGATTCAAGAGCGTGAGCCATTGAAGTGAACGCTTGAGGTTTAGCTTCGGCAGGATGGCAGGTTGCGCACTCGCGCATGCCTTTCTGCGTATTGCCGGCCTGCTTGGGAGGTTCCTCCGAGAACGCCCGGAGAGCAAACAGTGCGGAAAGAAGAACTATGATCAGCCCACAACGGTTCATTGCACCGTTTTGGCTGCCGGTTCGTTTGCCTGCCGCTCCGCTGTCAGCTTTGCAACGATAGCTCGTTCCCGCTCGCCGTCTGCTTTCCTTTTCTCACGGAAGTACACCGTCGCTAGAGATACGTGGGCTTCGGTAAAACCAGGAGCCTGCTTCACCAAAGCCTCGAGATCGCGTTGGGCTTGCTCGAGCTCCCCTTGGCTGACTTCTATAGCGGCGATTTGATAACGGGCCCCGAAATCTCCCGGCCGGACCTGTAACGCGTGCTGAAGATATTTGAGAGCGGTATCGTTGTCCGCGTCCTGACGAAGCAATGCGCCCATGCGCAGATTTGCTTCGAAGTGGTTCGGATTCAACTCTAACTCATGCTCGAAGGCCTTCTTTGCGCCTGCCTGATCGCCCGTCGAGAGTAGCGCCAGCCCGTAGTACGAGTAAACATCGGGCAAATTGGGGTTCAATTCCACCGCTTTCTGAAAGTCTTGGAGCGCGCCGGCGAAGTCCGACGCCATGTACTTTGTTGTGCCCATCAGCAGACGTGCTTCGGCCGAATCGCCGTTTCTCAGAATGCGGTCGATGATCAGTTGTCCTTTCGCGATCTGTCCATCCCGTATGAGCGCCGTACCCAGCAAGTAGTTGTAGGTCGAGTTATCAGGGTTCTCACGTTGTAAGGAGTCGAGTAACTCGATGACCTGCTTGTTCTGGCCGAGCTGCAGGTAGGAATCGGCGAGCAAAGTGATGGCTTGAATGTTTGTTGGCTGCTCAGATCGAACCTGTTGAAGCGTGCTGACCGCGTGGGATAAATCCCCCAATTTGTAATAAGCCAACGCGAGATTCAGCCGAACTTGCGGATTAGGCCGCAGCTTTAGCGCGCGATTGTATTCCGTGACAGCTTCCGAGTATTGCCCTTTTGACGCCAATGCGGCTCCCAGATTCGAGCGTATCTCCGGTATCTGCGGATATTTTTGTATCAGCACGCGATAGTCTGCGATAGCCGCGTCGAGATTGCCGGATTGCTGTTCGTCTACTGCGCGCTTAAGAATCTCCTGCGGCGACTCG
>JAFAUR010000133.1 GCA_019243205.1 Acidobacteriaceae bacterium
CGGCATCTACATTCGACGGTTCAGCCGGTCGAGCCCGCAGGTGCTCTTACGGCTATACGGCATACTCGAGTTGGCGATTGGCTGTTCGGGACTGCTGGTTCCGCTGATCATCGATGCGGGTTACCGCATTCTGCGAGATGCAAAGCTCGGTCTCGCGTGGGGCTCTTCGCCGTACTATTTTCTGTCCGGCGCTTGGATCCTGATTTCGCTGCTTCCGTGGTGCACGTGTATGGGCGCGACGTTTCCTTTTGCGATGGCCGCCATTCGCAAGCTCTGGAGCGAAGATTCCGGCCACTCGTTCAGCTATCTTTATCTGGCAAACGTACTCGGGGCAGTGTTTGGCACGCTGGTTCCCGCATTTGTGCTCATCGAACTGCTCGGTTTTAGCGCAACGCTACACCTCGCGAGCGCTGCCAATGCGAGCCTCGCGATCGCGGTGTTTCTCCTTAGCTCGAATCTTCGATTGCCGGCGAGCATGGCGGAAACCGATGAATCGGTAAGCGCTGAATGGAGCCGAAGCCGATCGGCCCGCACTGCAATGGTCCTGTTGTTCACGACCGGATTCTGCAGCATGGCAATGGAGGTCGTCTGGATCCGGCAGTTTACCGCTTATCTGGGCAATCTGGTTTATGCCTTCGCCATCATCCTGGCCGTTTATCTCATCGCGACGTTTGTCGGTTCCTACGTTTACCGCAAAGGGGCGCGATTGGACGAATCCGATGTGATCGGAAGCGCCTGGATAGGGCTTGGACTGGTATCTTTGTTGCCGCTACTCCTGTCCGATCCACGTCTGCCGATACCCGAACCGAGAACAGTGGACAGCCTCGCCTTTGGCGCCATCCGGGCGGTGATCGGCATTGCTCCCTTCAGCGGCTTTGTTGGATTTATCACCCCCATGCTGGTGGATCGATACTCGAGAGGCAACCCCGACCGCGCGGGCAAAGCCTACTCGATCAACGTCGTGGGTTCTATTCTTGGCCCTCTGGCGGCAGGGTTTTTCGTGCTGCCCTTAGCCGGAGAACGATGGGGACTTGTCGCTTTATCGCTTCCGCTGTTTGTCGTGGGCTGCGTGGGTGCATTCCGATCATCTCAAATGACGACGCGGAAGGTCAGACCTGCGACTCTTTACGTTGCCGCGGCGCTGATCTCGGTCATCTTGATACTGACTACTAAGGATTTCGGAACCAGGTTCTCACCCCGCATCGAGCTAAGAGATTATACTGCCACCGTCATTGCCACCGGGCAGGGAATGAAGAAACGCCTTTTGGTTAACGGTACAGGGATGACAAAATTAACACCCATCACGAAGATGATGGCGCATCTTCCCCTGGCATTTCTAGAGCGATCTCCGAAGAATGCGTTAGTCATCTGCTTCGGCATGGGCACGACTTTTCGCTCCATGATGTCCTGGGGCATCAACGTAACAGCCGTTGAACTGGTACCAAGCGTTCCCGCACTGTTCGGCTATTTCCATCCCGATGGCCCCGAGCTTCTGAGATCACCGAACGCGCATCTGGTGATCGATGACGGGCGTAGATTTCTCGAACGCTCCGGTGAACAATATGATGTGATTGCGATCGATCCGCCGCCCCCGACAAGCGCGCCTACATCCAGTCTCCTGTATTCGGAAGAGTTTTACGCGATACTCAAGCGGCATCTGCTCCCCGGAGGGATACTGCAGGTGTGGTGTCCTGGGGGCGATCCGGCTACCATGGCGGCCATAACGAAGGCACTTTTCCAGTCCTTTCCGCATGTAGTGGGGTTCGAGTCGTATGAGGACTGGGGGTTGCATTTCCTCGTGAGTATGCAGCCGATTCCTGACCTCGAGCCGCAAGACTTAGCTAAAAGAATGCCTGCAAACGCTGCGCGAGACCTTGTCGAATTGAACGAGGGGAAGACGCCGCTCGACATGTTCGGGAAGGTACTGGACAACGAGGTCGAATTAGAGGACTTTATCACCAGTGACCCGACTATACCAGCGATGACCGATGACCGACCGATAAACGAGTACTTTCTCCTCCGTTCCGCGGGATTCACGCTCTAGGTCAGGAGTTCGCGTTTGCCGTTTTGATATTGTAAGGGGCCGAGATCAATCGTGACCATTTCAAGGCGGGATTTCTGCCGCGCTTCAGCAGTTGTCTTGAGCGGGGCGGCGCCACTTGCTGCGCAAGCGCGCTACGGAGTTCAGAACTGCGCGACGGAGTGGACCTACTCCTCCTCGAAGGCATATCGGGATCCATTTAATGACGTACAACTCGACGTCATCTTCCAGGCTCCTTCCGGCCGTGAGTTGCGGGTTCCGGCATTTTGGGCTGGTGAGCAATCGTGGCGCGTGCGGTTCGCCCCATCCGAGACGGGGCGGCATTCCTTTCGTACGGTCTGCAGCGACGCCGGAAATTCGGATCTCCACAATCAGCGCGGTGTTCTGGAAGTTGCCTCGTACACCGGCAACAACACTCTGTTCCGGCACGGATTTGTTCGTGTTCGCGATGACAAGCGCCACCTTCAGCAAGCTGACGGCAAACCCTTCTTCTGGCTCGGCGATACATGGTGGATGGGCCTTACCAGCCGGCTTACGTGGCCGGATGGGTTTCAGACTTTGACGGCGGATCGGGTAAAGAAAGGCTTCAGCGTCATCCAGATTGTCGCTGGTCTTTATCCCGACATGCCGCCGTTCGATCCGCGTGGCGCGAACGAAGCCGGTTTCCCCTGGCAACCCGATTACGCGCGAATCAATCCTGCTTACTTCGATATGGCCGATCTCCGGATCCGCCACCTTGTTGATAACGGCCTCGTTCCGTGCGTGGTCGGTTGCTGGGGTTACTTTCTGCCGCTCATGGGCGTAAATAGGATGAAGCAGCACTGGCGCTATATCGTCGCGCGCTGGGGCGCTTACCCCGTGGTTTGGTGTTTGGCCGGTGAAGGGACGATGCCGTATTACCTCTCCAAAACCCGCGACACCGATGCTCAAACTCAGAAAGAGGGATGGACTGAACTCGCTCGTTATGTGAGAGCAACAGACCCCTTCGCACATCCGATAACGATTCACCCGCCGCGCAGCGCCAGAGATTGCGTTACCGACCCAGCCGTTCTCGACATCGATATGTTGCAAACGGGTCACAACGATCGCCAAAGTGTGCCGAACACAATCAACAGTGTTCGGAAATCCCTTCAGTCGGAACCGAAAATGCCGGCGATAGTCGGCGAGGTTGACTATGAGGGCATCCAGGAGGCCAGCCGAGAAGAGGTACAGCGGTTTCTTTTCTGGTCATGCATACTGAGCGGCGCGGGAGGCCACACTTATGGAGCGAACGGTATTTGGCAGGTAAACACGCTCGCAAAACCGTACGGCCTTTCGCCCCACGGCCACTCGTGGGGTAACACGCCCTGGGAAGTTGCGTACCAATTGCCAGGATCGAAACAAGTCGGAATCGGGAAGGCTCTGCTCGAGCGCTACTCCTGGTGGAAGTTACAGCCGGATCCAGAGTTAATTCAGCCTCATTGGACAGAGCAGGATTACTGGCAACCGTACGCTGCGAAAATATCCGGCGAAGCGGTTATAGCGTTCGCACCGAACGGCAGAAAGTCAATGCGGTTCGAGGGATTGGATCAGGGCGAATGCCGCGCTTTCTTCTACAATCCGAGCGATGCTTCGGAAGTAGAACTGGGGGCAGTTTCAATCGGCACAGACGGAAAGTGGCAGGCGCCCGAATTTCCCGTGTTCCGTGATTGGGTCATCGTCTTGGATCGAAAGGGACGCGCCTGACCAGCACACAAGAGCCCCATCTGGATAAGCGCGATGGGTTCCGGGTCGCGCTGTCAGCCGATTTTCTGGATGAACAACGGCGTCCGGTGTTTCCCGACTTGGGTCTTTCGTTGCTCGAAAACGTGCCGGGCTTGACTTACTGCTTTCTCTCTGAATACCACTCCGAGTATCGGCCCGATCAACTGCAAGACTCAGATGTTCTGATCTCGCTGAAACCTCGAGTTTCGGCCAAGTCACTTGAGGGGGGCAATCGCCTGTGTGCGATCGGACGCTGTGGTGTCGGTTACGACAACGTCGATGTGGCGGCATGCACCGAACGCGACATCGCGGTGTACATCACACCTCCGGCGGTGACGCGGCCCGTTGCAGAAGCCATCGTGCTGTTTGTACTCGCTTTGTCGCACAATTTGCTTCGCAAAGATCGCCTCGTCCGTCAAGGCAAATGGGCCGAGAGCACGCGGCCGCTGGGGCAAGAACCTCGCGATCGAGTGATTGGAACAATCGGTCTCGGCGGTATTGCGTGTGAAGCGATACGTCTTTTAAAGCCGTTCGGGCCTTCAGCGTTCCTGGCATTCGATCCTTACGTGAACGCATCGCGGGCGAGGGAGTTAAACGTACAACTGACTTCGCTCGATGAGTTACTTGCGGGTTCGGACTATGTGCTCGTAAATTGCCCACTGAACTCCGAAACGAAAGGTCTGATCGGTGATCATGAGTTTGCGCTCATGAAGCCCAATGCGGTCCTGATAAACACGGCCCGGGGACCAATTGTGCAGGAGTCAGCCTTGATCCGAGCGCTCGAAAATCGCCAGATCGGCGGAGCAGCGCTCGATGTGTTCGAGAGGGAACCGGTGGCGCAGGATTCACCTCTCACACGTATGGAGAATGTAATCCTAAGCTCGCATTCGATCGCATGGACAGAGGAACTCTTTCGCGATATGGGCCGCATCGATTGCCATGGCGCCCTGGCGATCCGGCGCGGCGAACCGCCACCGCACGTGGTGAATCCTGAAGTGCTTTCGCGCCCGGGTTTTCAGAGGAAACTGGCACAGTATCGAGCGCTTGCTCGTTCATCAACTGCATGAGCGGACTGCGCGAGAGACTACGCCGTGGCGAGACTGTTTTCGGGCAGATGATCCTCGAACTGTTCACGCTAGGGATCGGGCCCATGCTTGCGGCCGCGGGCCTCGATTTCGTCATATACGACATGGAGCATGGGCGGTGCGACATCACTCTACTCGCAGAGATGGTAGCCTCGTGCCGCGGAACTGGAATCGTGCCGATGGCACGCGTACCTGACGCCTCTTATTCCCCGCTATCGCGCGTTCTCGATGTCGGAGCGGCGGGGATCATGGTGCCACGGGTAGAGACTCGCGCGCAGGCAGAAGAGATCATTGCCGCTGTCAAATACGCACCCGAAGGCAGGCGCGGCGTTGCCCTGGGCATAGCGCATGATCTTTATCGGCCCGGTGATTCGTCGTTTTTCGCGTCCGCCAATGAGACAACTGTTGTGATCCTACTACTCGAGACCGAGAAAGCGTTCGAAAATCTGGACTCGATCGTGTCCGTTCCGGGCGTAGATATCGCGTGGATGGGGCATTACGACTTGACGGTCTCGATGGGCATTCCGGCCGATTTTGAGCATCCGCGATTCTTAAGCGCAATGGACAAACTTGTCGATGCGTGTGCAAGGTTCAATGTTGCTCCCGGTTTTCTTCCGCCGACCGCAGCATCAGCAGCATATTGGATCCGGAAAGGATTTCGGGCGATCAGCCTGCGCAGCGATATCGGTCTTTTCATGCATGCGGTAAAGCAGTTTCGATCGGATACGTGCGCAATCCTCGAAGGAGTGAAAGAGTGAAGTACTCCATCCAGGCGTTCAATGCGGGTACTTTCTGGGTTCCGGGTCCGGAAGTGTATTGGATGGAGAACTGGAATCAGCGCGAAGAGATGAACACGATCATCTTCCTAGTGCGGGGTGGTGGAGAAAATATCCTTATCAACACAGGCCCGCCGCAGGATCTTTCGGTCCTGAATGCCGCATGGCTGAAGTTTTTCGGATTTCCCGAAGCTCAAATTACTCGCACAGACGATCAGCTTCCTCAAAACGTACTCCGCTCTCAGGATTTGGGCCCGGAAGATATCAGCACGGTTATCGTCACTCCGCTTCAGGCATACGCGACAGCGAATATTCATCTGTTCAAGAACGCCACAATCTGCAT
>JAFAUR010000341.1 GCA_019243205.1 Acidobacteriaceae bacterium
TAGCGCAGTCGCCCGAGTTTGCGGACAATATGCGATACCTACGTCGCAAGTCGCGTTCTACGCTTCTCAAAACATCAGGATCGTCGTCAACGCACAGTAATACAGCTTTAGGCATATCGTTTGTTCAAAGCGCTGGGCGGAATTATACCCGTTTCCGCGCCGTAGATAGTCGCCTTTTTCTATGAATGCCAGATGTGCCTTGACACGCTTGGAGGGGGCCGCCACAATGAATGACGCCAGTCCTATCCATAGCGACATCTGGATTTTCGGCAAGAGGAGTCCACGCTCGGCTTAGTGTCAAAGCTGTACGCAAAGAAACTGAAGAATGGCGAAAAAAGTCTTAGTTGTATCGTCGGGTCACGGCTATTGGGGCGAGGAACTGGTTGGACCTTTAGAGGCACTGGATGCCGCCGGTTATCAAACTGAATTTGTAACACCAAAGAGTACAAAGCCAGCCGCCTTGCCGCCCAGCATGGATAATGAATACATTGATTCTCCGCTGGGCTGCCCGGTCACAACAAAGCCGATCGCGGCCGAATGTTACGGTGTTGCCTGTCTAGCATTCGCGCGTGATGTGGAAGACCGAAGGAGTATCATTCGGAACAAGCGCGTGACGGGGCACTGTCTCGAATGTGACTATAAAGACGGCGCGGGACTCCTCGGTACAGGTTTCAATATGGATCCGCCGCCTTATCCGCTCGAATATATTCCTCGCGACGCCCTCGCACCAAAGGGTGCATATCACGGCAACTTTGCCAAAGAGATTTCTGTGATTGTAGATTACCCATTCATCACCGGCAGATCGACTGCCGATTCAACGACGACGCGTCGTAAGTTGGTCGATGTGCTCGAAAACGGTTTGCGCCGGTGCGGCTGGTGAAGAAAGTGGCTATGACCGGTCGGGAAGCAATCCTCAAACAATTCCTTGCCGATGGTTTCCGATACATGTTCGGAAACCCCGGCACAGTGGAGCAAGGGCTACTTGATGCGCTAAAGGAATATCCCGAGCTTCGCTACGTGCTGACTTTGCAGGAATCCGTCGCCGTGATGGCGGCCGATGGCTACGCGCGCGCGGCACGAAAGCCGGCCTTGGTGCAGATCCATAGCACGCCGGGGCTTGGAAACTCTATTGGCGCACTGTACCAGGCATTGCGCGGACACGCGCCCTTGGTTGTTATTGGCGGAGACGCGGGAATCCGCTACCAGGCGATGGATTCGCAGATGGCAGGAGACCTGGTCGGGATGGCGAGGCCGGTGACCAAATGGTCGACCTTGGTGCAGGATGCATCCTCCCTCCTGCGCGTCGTTCGGCGAGCTGTCAAGATTGCCGCGACCCCGCCAATGGGGCCCGTGTACATCTGTGTTCCCATGGACATTTTGGATGCGCCTTGCACCGAAGAGGTGCATCCGACTTCCATTCCTTCAACACGGTGTACTCCCGATGGGGCTCTTGTTGCTCAGGCGGCTGAATTGTTAGCGAAAGCGCAGCGCCCGGTATTTTTTGTTGGGGACGGCATTGCGTTCTCCGATGCGCAAGACGAACTGACGCGAGTCGCCGAACTGGTAGGCGCGGAGGTATGGGAAGCGGATGCGGGTGAAGTGAACATAGACTATTCGCACCCGCTGTATCAGGGCATGACCGGGCATATGTTCGGCCACAGCAGCTTTCCCATCACTTCGAAAGCCGACGTCAATTTTGTGTGCGGCACTTACATGCTGCCCGAGGTGTTTCCCGAACTAGGCAGCATTTTCGACCCCGACTCAAAGGTGATTCACGTCGATCTGAACCTGTACGAGATTGCCAAGAATCACGGGGTTGATATCGGGCTGCTGGGCGATCCGAAGTCGACACTCGCCGCGCTGGCTGGCGAACTGGAAGCCAAGCTGACTTCCGATCAGAAGAAAAGTGCACGCCAACGCGCGGAGCAGATTGGCAAAGCGAAAAAAGACAAAATACATGCACAGAAAAAGGCGGATACCGCTGAGCGCGAAAAGACTCCTGTGCGGATGGCGCGGTTCATGGAGGAACTGGTTAAGAAGATTCCATTGGACACGATTATCTTCGATGAAGCGCTCACCAATTCGCCGCCGGTTTCGCGTTACTTCCCGCCCGACAGAACGGGAAAATATTTCCTGACGCGCGGCGGTTCGCTTGGCGTTGGTTTTCCGGGTGCGATCGGGGCCAAACTGGCGAATCCCAACAAAACGGTGATCGGCTTTTCCGGCGATGGGGGGGCCATGTATACAATTCAGGCTCTGTGGACGGCGGCGCGGCACAAAACAGATGTCAAGTTCGTCGTCTGTAACAACGGAACGTACCGGCTGTTGCAACTCAACATCGATGTCTATTGGAAAGAGCGGGACATTGCCAAGCACGATTTCCCGCTGAGTTTCGATTTATCCTATCCACCATTGCAATTTGCAGAGATGGCAAAGAGCATGGGCGTGGAAGGCGTTCGAGTGGAGGAGCCTGGTGGGATCGCCCCGGCCATTGATCGTGCCCTGGCGCACCGCGGTCCGTTTTTGATCGACTTGGTCCTGGAAGGTGATTCGCATCCAGATCGTGTCGGCAACACGTGTGGGCAGTAGTATGTTAGTGCATTAACTACCGTTTGACGAAGTAGTTGTTCGTTGAGGAGAAAAACTGAATGAACATCGATTTTGCGTTTTCCGATACTGTTGCTGGTTACGTGGATGCCTTTAACACCGAGGAGCAGTATTTCACGCTTCGGACTTCGGACGGCCGGCACCAGCGCGTCAATCTGACGGCCAACACATTCGCCCGATTTTCGTACAACCTTGATGAGTCCTATCAGGATGCGACCACACTAGCTCCCTCCTTGCTGGCGCTACCGCGTCAATTCGTATTTGCCTACGGGACGTACTATCCCGGGGGCGGGGAAGGCATCTTTGAGGCGCAATGGCTGGTTTTTCCGGGCAAAGGTCCCGGCATCTACCGACATGAGGAACCCGATTGGTGGATCAATCAGTCAAAGTCGATCGGACACTCCTATCTTCGCTGGCAGTTCGGCTATCCGGGGCAGGAGATCGATTACAGGAATTACCGCACCATGCTGCACCTGGCAGGCGCCAAGAAAGGCGATTACCTGCAGGAAACCGATACCATCAGCCGCATGATTTACGGCTTATCAACAGCTTATATGTTGACCGGCGAAGATCCTTTTCTCGAGGCGTGCGAAAAGGGGGTAGAGTACCTGCGGCGCCATATGCGCTTCCATGACGAAGACAACGACATTGTCTACTGGTATCACGGGATAAAAATACAGGGCGAAAAAGAACACAAGCTCCTGACGTCCGAATTCGGCGACGACTACTATTCCATCCCTGCCTATGAACAGATCTACGCGCTGTGCGGCCCTTGCATGACGTATCGGATCACCGGCGATCCCAAGATCCTGTGGGACATGGAAAAGACCATCAAGCTGTTCGACAATTACTTCAAAGACACGAGCGGCAGCGGCTATTTTTCACATCTCGATCCTATTAGTCTTGATCCTCGTGCCGAGTCTCTGGCTCATAACCGCGCAAAGAAAAATTGGAACTCGGTCGGCGACCACGCCCCGGCATACCTGATTAATCTCTATTTGGCGACTGGAGATCAGAAATATGCCGATTTCCTCGAATATACCTTCGATACCATCGCCAAGCACTTCCCGGATTACGAGAACAGCCCGTTTGTCAACGAACGGTTCTTCGAAGATTGGACCCATGACCAGACCTGGGGATGGCAACAGAACCGCGCCGTGGTAGGGCACAATCTCAAGATTGCGTGGAATCTGATGCGCATGCAGTCGTTGAAGCAAAAGCCCGAGTATGTCCGTTTGGCCCGGCGCATCGCCGAAGTGATGCCGGCGGCTGGGTGCGACAGGCAGCGTGGCGGATGGTACGACGTCGTGGAGCGCGCCATTAAGCCGGACGGAGAACTCTTCCGCTTCGTTTGGCACGATCGCAAAGCCTGGTGGCAGCAGGAACAGGCGATTCTCGCCTATCTGATCCTCCACGGACTTTTGAAAGACGAGGAATATCTCCGGCTATCGCGTGAGGTCGCCGGATTTTACAACGCGTTTTTCCTTGATCACGACGACGGCGGTGTCTACTTCAACACAGTGGCGAACGGTTTGCCTTATCTGCTTGGGACCGAGCGCTTTAAAGGCAGCCACTCGATGAGCTGTTATCACTCCATGGAGCTGTGTTTCTTGTCCGCGGTGTACATCAACCTGATGATAACCAAGCAGCCCATGTTTTTGCATTTCAAGCCCTATCCAAACGGCTTTCGCGACAATGTCCTTCGCGTCTCGCCGGACCTACTGCCGCAGGGCAGCATATACATAGAGGAATGCTGGATGGATGGCGAGATCTACAAGGATTTCGATCCCATACAGCTTACGATTAAACTCCCGGCAGGAGATGCACGGCGCAATGTTCGTGTCAAGATCACGCCGGCAACGTGGCTGGACACACAAAAGTGAGATAAAAATAAACAATGAATCTGGAAACGCGGCAGGAAGGGAGTGTCGAGATCGTCGAGCTGGAAGGAAGCATTGACGGCAAGACTGCCCCTGAAGTTCGCGAACAGCTCAGGCCGGTGCTGTCGCGGGCGCAAAAGCTGATTCTTGATATGACAAAGGTCCAGTACCTATCGAGCGCCGGTCTGCGTCTGCTTCTGTTGAGCTACCGCGAAGTCACGGCCGCGCACGGAAAGGTTGTGCTGCTTGGCGTTTCCAAGGATATCCAGACGGTTATGTCGCACACTGGTTTTCTGAGCTTCTTCACGCTTGCAGATACGCGCGAGCAAGCTGCTCAGGCCCTCACCTGAGCCGGATCTCCATGGAAGGTCGCATCGATTACTACCCGACCCACGAGTGTCGCGGTTTTCGGTTCCGAAAAGGTCACGTTCTGCCCTTCGGCGCCACAGTTGTTGGCAGCGGAGTCAATTTTTCCATATACTCGAGCGCGGCGGAGGCTTGCACGCTCGTTCTGTTTCGGAAACACGAGCCGGAACCGATGGTCGAGATCGAATTCCCGCGCTCCTTCCACATCGGCGGTGTGTATTCGATGATCGTTTTCGATCTCGACTACGAAGATATCGAGTACGGCTATCGCTTCTCCGGGCCTTGGGACCCCGGCCGTGGCTTGCGGTTCGATTACTCGAAAATTGTCTCCGACCCCTACGGGCGCGTGATTGGAGGCCGGGATCTTTGGCGCGCAGAACCCGACTGGAACGATCTTTATCAGCATCGCGCACGGCTCGCTTTCGACGATTTCGACTGGGAAGCGGACCATCCGCTCGAAACGCCCATTCAAGATCTGGTTGTTTACGAGATGCACGTCCGCGGATTCACCGCGCACGAATCCTCGAGTGTATCGGCGCCGGGAACCTACGCGGCCCTA
>JAFAUR010000532.1 GCA_019243205.1 Acidobacteriaceae bacterium
GCCATTGTGCGCCTCGAAAGGCTCTATCCTTTGCCGGAGAGCGCGCTCCTGCCATATCTGCGCCGATGGCGCGATGCGGATTTCGTCTTCGCTCAGGAGGAGCCTGCAAATCAGGGATGGTGGTCGTATCTCGATCGGCCTCTCGAGCGGCTCTTGCACGAGGCGGAGGTGGCCAAGCCGAGCCTTGTCTGCATCACCCGTCCGGCTTCTCCTTCGCCCGCCGGAAGCTTTCATGGCGACCACGAGAAAGATCAGGAAGTTCTTGTAAGGCGAGCCTTCACTTGAGCCCGCGAGGGAACGCGAGCGAAAAGGGATTGCTCTGGAAGTAAGGCCCGACTATAGCCTGCGCCGCACGCGCCCATCGTCTAGCGGTCCAGGACGTCGCCCTTTCACGGCGAAAACAGGGGTTCGAGTCCCCTTGGGCGCACCAACGATTTCAAATACTTGTTATCAATCAAGGGGAGCCGTGTCCAGTTTGTGTCTCGTCTACTGGGCGACTGTGAACTCGTTTTCCTCACTTCATACTACGCTGATGAGGTATTTGGTCGAAAGGGTCGAGGATGTCAGACCGGGAAAGTTACTATACGTGGGAATCGCTCTTAAGCGTCTCAAATTCGGAATTGCTTGAGGAACGTGATCTCAGTGATGATAACTGCCGGACGTTCATTCCGGAGGAAATTCCGCTTGATGAATTTTCTCGGGCTCTCGCGAATACTGTCTATCGCATCGCGTGCACCTCATATCGCGATACGAAGAGTTCCAAACCCGTGACGGAAGACGAGCTCACCAGAATGGGTTGGGCATGCGCCGGTGTGGTAGCGTTCACTCGAAGCATTTTAACAGGGGCAATCCACTATCCTCAGCCGATCCGGGAAAAACTGATCTACGATCTACAGCCGCTGATCTTGAGCACCTACGTGGCCGGAGCCTGTGGGGCTGAGAGCCCCATCCAGAAGCGTTTAGATAGGCTGAACGCTGCGATAGCGCGGTCGGGGAAGAATGCGCGAGCGCAGCAGCGTATCCGAATCCTCGAAAGCCACGCGACAAACTTATGGGATCGGAGACCCAGCCGAAATGGGAACGCCCGCGCCACAATGCTGGAGATCAAGGATCGGGTGAACGAGGAAGTAAGGGCGCTCGGCTTTCGAGAATTATCCGAGGGGCAAATTCGGAAGGTGTTGCCCACCTTCAAGGCATGGAAATCCAGAGTAGCCACTGCTCGAAGGTAAGGTTCGAGCGTAGTCGCTGCATCTCCTTCCCGACGGCGACGGTGAGCTTGAACTCCAGCAAATCTCGGTTCGCCCGAACAACGACACCCTTTACACCAAATAACTTGGTTGGACTAAAAAGAGCGGCCAACGCTCCCTAATTCCGCATCTTTTCGGCTGCGCTCTCCTCACCTATTTCGCCATGTGTAGGGCGCGAAGAGGTGTGCTGTGCGAGAAGACGATCACGAAAAGATCGTGAGCGCGGACGTCAAGTCTGCCGCCGCGCTTTCGCTGGCAAGGGGACCTTCGCCGGCCGTCGTCCTCTGCCCGATCGCGGTCAGTGTCGAAGGGGGCGCTGAGCTTTTGGGAGTTGGCCGATCGACCGTGTACGACCTCATCCGCAAGGGCGAGATTAAGGCTCGGAAGCTTCGCGGCCGGACCCTACTTCTCATCGACGACCTCGCCGCCTTTGCACGTGCCCTGCCGGTCGCGCGATAGTAGCAAAGAGGTCAACATGAAAAAAATTCAACAAATTCCTTCGGCCGGTCTCCGGCATGTCCTATCCCGTCCACGACGCATTGAGAATTTGAGCCCCCGCGGCAAAGTCGATGGGAATAAGGAAATTTCATCGTCTGCGAGCGTTGCGGGAAGCAACGATTTCGCGCCCTCCGCAAAGCGGGTTTCCAAGGCTAATACACACGTTCCGCTGACGGCTTGTTTTGCGTTGAAGCAAGAGGTCGATAATTTTGCGGTCGAGTGCTGCCGTCGCGTGAACGCATTTATCCTCCGCACGCGAGAGTTGCACCCCGCGCTTCGATGCGACCCCTTGAAGAGCGCGTCTCTCAGCATCGCTGGAGAAGAGCTCACGCTGAGTAGACTTGCGGAGATCATTTTCGAAGGCGCTTGCTGGTGCCACTCGGTCGTGGATAGACTCTCGCAGGCCACCGACGGTCTCCCTGAGACGCCGATCCGAATTTCCGTCGCCGAGAAGAATAAAAGGCGGCGCCCCCAAACGCGTCGCAAGAAACCCAAAGCCGATGAGCAACTTCGGTTACCCTTGAGGATCGCCCCTGATGCGTAGGCGGTTTTGGCCCAGTGATGAGAAATCTTTTGCGTTCGGCGGGTTCGCCATCTCCGACGAGTTTGACACCCGGCGAAATGCGGCGCTCCCCGCACACTTGATTAAGTGGCTCGCGCCCCGAGTGCTCCAACTCCTTCGATCTCCGGATGGCGCCGAGCCGATCCACGTGCGCGAGCCAAAGGTGCCCTGTCGGGCGGCAACTTGTCCGCGCGACGGTCGAGACTTCTGGTGGGATTCGGCAGCTGGTTTCCTCAGGCTTGCGGTGACACCCTCTTCGAGCACACGCTTCTCTCTTACGATCAACCTCGGCGCCGTTTCCGCAGGTCGGTCGAATCGAGCAAATCTCGCGATTTCCGCTCGCTGTCAGCAACATCTCGAAGGATCCGGTCTTCGGGAAGCACGCGAGATAACCGGCTTCGAGTCGGCCTATTGGAGGTGCAGATGACCCGTCGCCGCCCGCGACAATCATCGCCGTCCCCCTATTGGGCAAATCCATCGATTCCCGGTCAATTCGATCTGGCTGTTCTCAAGCCCGCCACCTTGGCCTCCGGACAGCGTTTTGAAACGCTGAAAGACGTTCGTGCGCGGCGAAAAAGGCTGCGAGCCGCCCTCACCACCTCGTCAATCAAAGCTGTACGCTATTTTCTCGAAGAGATAGGTGCGTGCGACGACGTCGAGCCTTGCGGCCAACCTTATTGCCCTTCCTGCGCGCGGCAATTCAGGCGCTGGACTTGCGCGCAGCTGCTGAAATTAGCCGAGAAGCACCCGAGAGCCAATAAATCGATCGTCACTGTCAATCTCGGCCACTTCTCTGGAGGGACGCTACGTAGCGCCGACCCCGCAAAAGCTGCGAGCGCTTTGCGAAAAAGACTTAGTCGATCGTGGATGGACGGCGCTACCGTCGCGGGCGGGATAGAGGTGGCGTGGCATCAAGCCGATCGGAAATGGCGTCTCCATGCCCATCTGCTCGTGATCGGCGTCGAACCTGAGGCTATTGAAAGCATCCGGCGGGGCGAAGGTGATCTCGAAATTGACGAGTTCAGAGATCCCGCAAAACAGCTTTCCTACCTCCTCAAGTTTCTGACCGGGCACCGGCCCATAGAACAGACCGGACCGAAGAAATCACCTCTCTTCCCCCTGCCTCGCCAACGACTGATCGAGCTGATCTCTTGGGCGAGTAAATTTGGGCCAAGCGAATTCCTCTTCCTGTACGGGGTGCGTCGCTCGGGCAGAAACCTTGTGCTCACTCGCCGTCAGAATGCCCGGTCGGCAGCGCGGCCTACCGCGCCTGCACGCCTGCGCAGGCGAAAGAGGAAGGTCCTATAGACACTCGGTACGAGTTGCAGTGTTACACGACTTATTCTCTAAAACCCGTGTTTAAGCAATCATTTCGAGCAATTAAGGGGCTAACTCGCAGTTTTCCATGGTTTTGTCGAGGACATTTTTTGCAGAATACGATTACTAATTTTGCATCAGAGGACGAGAAATGAAGATGAGCAAGGGACGGACCGATAAGGTCAACATCATCGCGCAAGGCAAGAACGAGGTCGGCGATCGCTACCTTCTGCTTCGCATTCAGGACGATGATAACGTCAACGAACATGTTCTTGCGGTGGGCGCATCCAAAGAACCCGATTGCGCCCCTCTCAATCGTCTGGGAGCGGCGATCTTCAGTCCGGACGCCAAACGGGAATTCATGAAACGCGTCCAGGATGAAGGTTCTTCGCTGAAGGTCAGTTTCAAGGTCGCCGATCGATTGGGGTGGCACGGGCGCAGATATGCGCACCCCGCATTCCCCTCAAAAAAGCTTCGGTTGGCGATCGACGAGCAACTGATTTCAAAATATCGTTCCGGGGGCAGTCTGGAGGGTTGGCGCAAAATTGCTGAACTAGCGAGCGGCAACTCTCGCTTGATGCTGGCAATCGCTCTCGCGTTTGTCGGTCCGATCGGTCCAATCATCGGCGCAAGAAGCATGGCGATCCAGCTCACATCGTCCAAGACGGGGGTGGGAAAGACCACCGCCCTTATAGTCGCGGGCTCGGTTTGGGGCTGTAAAGTCGATCGGAATCAGGCTAACGAGCTTGGCTTCGGCGAAACATGGAACCAGACTGCTAACAATCTTGAGCACGTTGCCTGGGCGCACAACCACACGTTTCTACCGCTCGACGAGACGCGTCATGGTGATCCGAAGCAGATTCTCCCCTCGATCTTTCGTTTATCCGGGGGACTGGAAAAAGGGCGCCTGACCAATCCCTCGTCGGGCCGTTCCTGGTGGGTTCCGGTGCTGTCAACCTCCAACCTCAGCGTTCAGGAGTTAGCCGGAGAAGCCTCGATCAGTGTCGATGGTGCGTACATGAGCAGGTTACTTGATGTTCCCGAGCCGCCAGGAGGTCACGGCATCTTCGAGGAGCTGCACGGGCTTGCGGACGGGGAGGCATTAAGCGATCAACTGAAGACGCTCGCGAAGAGGCATTTCGGACATCCATCGGTATGCCTCATCACTGCCCTGAAGAAGCGTTGCAAGGCGGACAGAAAAGCTCTGCGGAAGTGGCTTCGAGCTCGCAAGAGGTCTTATATCAAGCGTGCAGTGAAGGAGTTGAGGTTCGACGTCGCCGGCCTCGATCAGCTTCACGATCGCTTTTCGACGATCTACGTTTCCGCCTGCTTTGCCATCGAGGAGAAGATCCTTCCCTGGAAGAAAAAGGAGCTTCTCGCGGCCCTGCTAAAGTGCGAACGCGCGCATCTCGACCTGCAAATAACGAACAAATCGGTCGGTGACAGCTCAGGCAAGCCGCCTATTGAGCGCCTTCGAACCTTTATCGCTGAAAATCGGACCACCTTTGCTTCCACCAACGACATCACAGGCAAGGTGGACAAGGATTGCGTCTACACGAACAGGCACAAAGGACGCGACGAGATCCTGTTCTCAGAAGAAAAGTTTCAAGCCATCGTGGGCGGTCTAGGAAAGGCGATGGAGCTGAAGCACCTTCTTCGGCAGCAGGGCTTGATCGCCTCAGATGGGAAGAAACGACTGAGCTTCTCGGTGAAAAGACCCGTCGGCAATAAACGAGCGTATTTCATAGCTGTAAGCGCAAGGATTGCCGCTGATGCAACATGACGCTTGGCAGTCGGGGTTGAGACCGGCGCGCCTCAGCGGCAGACTCTACCGCAGTGTCTGATGTGAATTCCCCAATCAATCAAGGAAACGTGTACTCGCTTCAGTGTGAAAGGGGTCTTTTGCACTGAGCTGCGACGAGGGGTCGCCAAGCGTTTAGCGCTGTCGGGGGCTTCGAAGGTCCTTTAATCGGGCCCGTGGAGGTCATCGAGCTTGACTAATTTGTCTTCGAGCGATGACCTTTCGCCTATCTTGAAGTTGAGCGCTTCATTTTCCTGACCCAATGCCTGCGAGAGGCGGATGATTGCTTTTTCTGATGCAGGCAAGAGTACCCGATTCCCGGGGCATTTGAGGAGTCCCGGATCTGATCTGTTTTGGGAGAACATGCATTCCACTGCTGCCAACAGGCGATCTGAAGCGGACCATTGATTTGACCGGGCCGGCTCATGGGTGGGCCCCTCCTCGCTGGAAGTGGAATGTCCGCCTTGAGCAGTGGACTTATGAATGCCGCCCAGAGGTGGATCAGGGTCAGAGCCCGGCTCCGCACTCCTTTGGCACCCCGGCCTCCGAAATTAATACCTCGATACACGGTGTCGGGGCCCGTCGCGAGCTCCCAACTCCCCGGCAAGACATTGCGGAACTTATCGAAGAGGATCAGACACGCGGTCAAGCAGATCGGCTTCGCCGAGGACTAGAGTATGCTGATTTCATACGGAAGCATATCCGGAGTTTTTGAGGTAGTTTGCACATTCGGCCGGTGAGAAGAGGTCGAGAATGTGCCCGACCTTTCGCCAGGTGGCCTCGACGGTCCTGGGCCCATCCCTTCGTAGGAGGTGTTTGAGCTTGGCGAAGAGCTGCTCGATCGGGTTCAGATCGGGACTGTAAGGTGGCAAGAAAAGCAGATGGGCGCCGACTTGGCGAATGGCACGCCGTGCTGCTTTGCCTTTATGGCTACCGAGATTGTCGAGGATCACGATATCGCCTTTGGCGAGCGTCGGAGCGAGGACCTTCTCGACGTAGAGGGTGAAGAGCTCGCCGTTGATGGGTCCGTCGATAACCCAGGGTGCATCAACGCGATCGACGCGTAGGGCAGCGATGAAGGTGAGTGTCTTCCAATGTCCGTGAGGAACATGCGCCACCAAGCGCTGTCCCCGCGGTCCCCAGCCGCGCAGGGGCGCCATGTTGGTCTTGACCCAGGTCTCGTCGAGGAAGACCAGCCGGTGTGGCTCTATGCGCTGTTGATAAGCCTTCCATCGTCGGCGCTTGCGAGCAATGTCTGGCCTATTCTGCTCAGCCGGCAGAATGCTTTTTTTTGAAGCTCAGGCCTTCGGCCCGCACGAAGACCCAAACCGCGCGACGATCGGTCTTGACACCGCGAGCTGCCAGCTCAGCCGTTAGACCTCGTGTCGTGAAGGGTCCCGACCGGCATCGCTGTCGCAGCCACTCGGCCAACTCCCCAGACAGCACCCGTGGTTTGTGACCGCCGATTTGGCCAGGCGAAAGTGAACCGGTTTCCCGCTTCAGCCGACGCCATTTCGACACACACGAAGGACTGATCCTCAACGCTTCGCCAATCGACCGGATCGTCTCACCAGCATCGAATCGAGCCAGAGCCCGTTCCCGAAGGTCTTCCGAATAAGGTCGTGTCATCCATGCTGGCCTCCCTCCCCAGCACGGATCTTGAATCACTTTTCGTCTGATTCGTGAATCCCGATTCTCAAAAAAGACAGCATGCTCTAGAAATTCAATGCTAGGAAGCAAATAGGAAGCAGAGCCGCCCGGGTTCGATCGCCTTCAGGCTCCCCGATTGGGATGCATCGGAACCTTCCGCGACCGGCTTCCGCGCGCGCCATGGCACCTAGGAAGGCCACACAGGCGTTTGGTTGTGCAGCGTGGTCCCACCCTACC
>JAFAUR010000796.1 GCA_019243205.1 Acidobacteriaceae bacterium
CTGCAACTCGAATTGGTAAGCACGCCGCACGCTGATTCCGACCGCATTTGGGGGCACGGTCCGGTCCCGCCGGAGTATGCGATTCGTGGGTTTCATCACGTCACACTGGCGGAAGAGGGCTACGAACAAACCGCCGGGCTGCTCACCAAGACCATGGGTTTTCGATTGATCGAGAGCAAGGGCAACGGGTTCCGCTACACGACGTCATCCGATTCGGCCTCTCAGGCCGGCACAATCGTTGATGTCCTTTGTACACCGGCCGGAAGGCCCGGTTTGGTGGCAGTGGGAATAGTGCATCACGTGGCGTGGCGCACGCCCACGGATGAGGAGCAGCTAGAATGGCGCAAGGCGCTTAGCAACTATAACGTCACACCAATTATTGACCGCAAGTATTTTCATTCGATCTATTTCCGTGAGCCCGGCGGGGTGCTGTTCGAGATAGCAACGGATCCACCAGGATTTGCAATCGATGAGCCTAGGGAAGAGCTAGGTTCGCATTTGGTGTTGCCGGCCTGGCTCGAACCTCATCGTGAGGAGTTGGAAGAAGTTCTGCCGAAAGTGCGCCTGCCACAAGCGAAAGGAGTCTCTGCGTGACGCCATCAATGGAGCCGCAGTTCGCTCATCGCTTCATTCCTGCAACACCGCCCGATATAGGTCTCACGCTGCTACTGCTGCATGGCACCGGCGGAAACGAAGAGGATCTCCTGCCGCTAGGCCGCCAGCTGTTACCCGGAGCCGCGCTGCTCAGCCCGCGAGGGCGCGCGCTGGAAAACGGCATGCCACGGTTCTTCCGGCGCTTTGCGGAAGGAGTATTCGACGTCGACGATCTGAAGTTTCAGACGCACGAGTTAAACGATTTCCTCAAGGGCGCTGCGCAACAGTACGGTGTGGCAAAGAACAAAGTGGTTGCATTGGGCTACTCGAACGGCGCTAATATCGCGGCAAGCCTTTTGTTTTTGCATCCCCACGTCCTGGCCGGTGCGGTTCTGTTTCGCGCGATGGTGCCGTTTACGCCTGATTTCGAACCCAATCTCGGGCATACCTCGGTGCTCCTCACCGCAGGCATTCATGACCCAATTATTCCGCGTGAAAATACGGAACGGCTGGCAGCGATGCTGACGAGCTTCGGCTCGGACACGGAAGTGCACTGGCATCAAGGCGGACACGAATTGGGGCAGGATGATGTGAGCGCCGCAAAACTCTGGTTGTCCCGTAAAGTCGCGCTGTGGCAGACGAGTCAGAGGACCGCATCGCGTGTCGGATGATTTGAGGACGAAAGGCACGGAGGCGGAAATGGCGGTTGCCCGCTCAACAGTAGAGCACGTTTCCATCTGGCCTTCGTTGCCGCTCGCAAGCTGGTCTGCCACAGCTGCAACGCTTCATATGTGGACTCAGATTGTGGGAAAGATCCGCCTGGCGCTCAGTCCGCCCGTGAATCACTGGTGGCAGGTTCCGCTGTACGTGAGCGCACGAGGCCTTTCCACGTCCGTAATACCCTATGGCGACAGGTCGTTCGAGATGGAGTTCGATTTCCTTGGCCATAATCTCGAAATTCGGGAAAGCAATCGACTGACGAAATATATACCGCTGTTTCCTCGGTCCGTCGCGGATTTCTATCGCGAACTGATGGCCGTGCTGCACGCAATCCTAATAGACGTGAAGATCTGGCCGACGCCGGTTGAAATCGCAGATGCTATCCCGTTCGCCGACGACACCGTACACACTGCGTATGATCCCGAAGCAGTCAGCAAATTCCACCACATCCTGATGCGCCTTGACTGTGTCTTCAAAGAATTTCGCGGCGGCTTCCTTGGGAAGGTGAGCCCGGTACATTTCTTTTGGGGTAGTTTTGATCTGGCGGTTACCCGATTCTCCGGGCGGCGAGCGCCGGAACGCGTAGGCGCCGACTCGATAACCCGTGAAGCGTATTCGCACGAGTGCAGCAGTGCCGGATTTTGGCCTGGTAGTGTTGGAGGACCGGTAAACGATGCCGCGTTTTATTCCTACGCTGCGCCGGAACCGCAAGGTTACTCCCAACATCCAGTCCGTCCTGCAGGAGCGTTCTACCACCCTGAACTGAAGGAATTCATCCTTATGTATGAGGATGTTCGGAACGCGTCATCGCCAGGAAGGGCGCTGCGCGAATTCCTGCAAGGCACCTACGAAGCCGCCGCAGTATCTGGCAAATGGGACCGAGAGGCGCTTGAGCGTCGTGCGGACGCACAACCTTCTGGATCAACAACTGGTGCACAGATCTGAATTAATCTATACTTGCTGCCCAGTGAGGATGTAAGCCTCTTGCAACGGCTCGAAAAAACCGAGATCAATCGAGCGGGTTCAGCGAGCGGTTCATGATGACGATATCGGCATGGGTCAAGTTCGAACCGCGTTGGCGGTACAGATCGATTAAGCGCGCAAGGTTCTTAGGAGCTTCGCCCTTGACGGCGGCTGCAAGTCCCTTCCGCGTAGTTTCAGCATCATAATCACAGCAATAAGCAGGCGTTCCCGGCTCCTGCCGCCACGATTCGTCCAGAGACCCCGCGTCAACAGGATCAAAACCGGTCTCGTTCACGATATCTATGACGATTTGCTTCGATATGACATCATCGCCCGCTACGGCGATGGCAAGGCGGCCAGGCGCCCCTTCCGGACGACCGAGTTCCGAGAGCGAGTAGGCAAGGATGTTGTTGAATGCCTTGATCACAGGGCGGCCGAGCTGCTTCGATACCCACACGCTATCCGGCATCCCCGCATCAATCTCCGGGATCTGTGGGTCGCGCAAACCGGGATAGTAGTTGCCCGTGTCGACGAGCAGCAGATCTTGCGGGACCGTGCCGAACAAGTCCTTAAGCTGAGCTACCGCCGGGAACGGAATCGATATGACTACGAGTTCGACATCCCTGACAGCTCCACGGGTGTCAACCGCTGTCGCGCCGATTTCGTTCGCGAAAGCTCTGACGCCTTCCAGACCTCTTGAATTCGCGACGCGAACATCGTGTCCCGCGGCGCTCAACTTGCGTGCGAGGGTACCACCAATATTGCCTGTTCCAATGATTCCGAGTTTCATTTCTTCTCGCTCTTTTTTCTGTCGTTGATGATCGACCCGCCTTTCGGCTAAGGATGCACCAACAACGTCTGCGCGTCATCGCTCGGGACTGCCTTCGGAGATAATTGTGCGTCCCGGCGTGGCGCCGGTTGCGGATCAGGTTGGCACCCGAGGTGTCAAGCGGCCAGTTCCGCGGCGAGGTGGGTGCGGAAAAACCGGGTCACGTTCCCGACGGCATTATCGATCTGCGCCTGCGAGTCGTAGTAGTCGAAGTGCGCTCCGTCAGCCCACACGAGTTCCTTCTCACCCCGAAGCTCCGAATAGAACTTCTTGGCCTGGTCAGGGAAGGCGCACCCATCCGAGTGAAAGACCATCGTCGGAGTCGTGATGGCGGATGCCTTGCTGGAGGGGTCGAACTCCAACAACTCCTCTAAGCCCATGAGGGCCGCCTCGTTCCGGTACTCCGGAACATTGCCGCGCGCCTCGTTCAGGTAATAGTCGTAGGAACCAGCCGGACGGTAGTTCACTGCTGACTGATCGACTTCGCTGTAAGCGGGTACGAAGTCCACCTCGCCGGTTTCCTCGTACTTGCGTCGAGAGTCGGCGGCTGCTTCCTTCCGCCGAGCGACTCCCTCTTCGCCGTACATCATGATGTAGAGGGCAGGACTGGGCAGGAACGCGGCGATGATGGCCAACGCTTTGATACGCGGTTCAGCGGCAACCAGGTAAGCCGCATTCCCGGCCGAGGTGCAGATGCCGACCATGCCGACGGCCTGGACGTACGGCAGCTCGGTGAGGTAGGAGCTTGCGGCTTGGAGATCGCTCAGCTTCTCAGCGGGCGACTCGAGCTGCCGAGGCTCCCCCGCGCTCTCACCGTAGTGGCTGTAATCGAAGGCGAGGGCGACGAACCCCTGGTCCGCGAACTTCTGGGCGTAGGTTCCCGGCATTTGCTCTTTGACCGAGGTGAATGAGCCTTCGACGATCACGGCTTTGTAGTGGCCGTTCTCATCGAAGTTTTCTGGGGTGAACAGGTTGCCCACGAGGGTCAGACCGTCACGATCGAAGTTGATCTTGCGCTTCATTTGTTCTCCCGTTATTGTGCGTCCAGTGAATTCTTTACGACGCCATGCTGTGGCTGAAGTTCAGTTATTGATGATCGAGCCTGCTTTCGGCTATGCATCCACCAGCACTGGCTGCGCCTCATCGCTCGGGACTGCTGTCGGTTTTACTCGGAACCAGATTGAATAGAGTGCAGGCAGGAACACAAGAGTCAGCACCGTACCCACAGCAGTCCCCCCAATCAGTGTGTATGCCATCGATCCCCAGAAAACTGAGTAGGTTAGAGGGATGAACGCTAGTATGGCCGCAAGAGCCGTAAGGATCACTGGACGTGATCGCTGTACAGTCGCCTCCACGACAGCGTGATAGCTG
>JAFAUR010000806.1 GCA_019243205.1 Acidobacteriaceae bacterium
AGGCTTGTCTGTGGCAAACGGCCGCGTTTACATCGGCACTTTCGATGGCAATCTCTACTGCTTCGGCATAAAGAAATAAAGGAGGTTCAAATGAGCAGAGCAACTCACCGCCTCACGTTCTGGGTCGCCGCTGGAATGGCTCTAGCCTGTGCTGCCCAACAGCCTAATGCGCCCGCATCTTCGCCAGGCCAGAATCCCGCGCCACCGTCGACACCTGCTCCAACTACCGCTCAAAATCCGGCTGCGGCCGCCCAGGCAGCCGCACGGGAGCGTATGATGGCCGCCTTCTTACGTGGTGAGTCCTCCTGGGGAACTGCTGGCGCGGATGCCCAACGATCATCGTGGGTTCGTACAGATCCTAAGATATCGAAGGAAGGCGTACAGAAGCCTGAATTCAAATTCCTCTGGAAACTGAAGTTAGCCGACAGCTCCTCGCGCGGAGACTCAATCACTCCGGCACTTCTATTGAACCGCTACATCGGTTATCGCGGGTTCCGCGACTTGGCATTCGTGTCAGTCAACGGAACCGCCGTATATGGACTCGACATTGATTTGGGCAGAGTCGAGTGGAGCGTCAAAGACACCCAGGCACAGCCCTCATCCTGCCCTGCCGGCAATCTCAATGGCCTCACGCGCCCGCTACTTGCATCGTTCCCAACTCCGATGCCCAGCTTCGGATTCGGCCGTACGGGACCGGCGCGCAGCGCAGTGGGTACGCCATACGAAGGCGCGGTCACGATCGCCGAAGCCGCCCGAAACAGCTTCCCTCCTCCGGCGACCGCAATGGTTGTTGCTCAACCGTCGGGCACGGCCGGACAGACAACGCCGCCTCCCGTGCCTCCCGCGCAAGCATCCCCATCCGGAGCTCCTCTGCCTCAACACGGCGATCAGAATGCCCCAGGCGTACCGGGTTCGGGCGGCCCAGCCGCGCGCCCGCCGCGCCCTCCTGTCGTCATTCATGCATTGACTGCTGACGGCATGCTTCACACAATGTTTGTCTCGAACGGACACGAGCCTAAACCTGCCGTGCCCTTCATCCCGCCGACCTCCGCGGCACGCGGCTTCATCGTCGTTGACGATATTGCGTATGCGGCGACGGTCGCCTGTACGGGCGCGACGAGCAGCTTGGTTGCGCTGGACCTGAAGTCCGGAAAAACGAGTACATGGAATGCTTCGAGCGAAATCGCTGGCCAGGACGGTCCGGCATTCGGTCCGGATGGCACACTGTACGTCAGTACGGCGGGTGGCGAGTTGTTCGCTCTGGATCCCAAGACTCTTGAAGTAAAAGACAATCTCAAACTGGGTGAGCCTTTTGCTTCCTCACCCGTAATCTTCCAGTATCGGCAGAGAGTGCTCGGAGTTGTGGCGACAAAGAACGGGAGCCTGGTCTTGTTCGATAGCAAGTCCCTTGGCGGGGAGGATCATCAAAAGCCCCTGTTCAAAACGAACTCGGATGAAAATCAGGGCCTCTCGGCGACCACGCTTTCAAGCTGGCTCGACAACGGAGCACGCCGTTGGATACTGGTTCCCGCAAAAGCGTCAGGCAAGGGCGCTCTTGCTGCGTGGCAAGTGAAGGAAGGTAACGGAACTCTGTCTCTCGAATTGGCCTGGACATCTCGCGAGATTACGTCGCCCTCTGCTGCCATGGTGATCAACGGTGTCGTATTCGCAGCATCGAATGCCGATCCGGCCGACGCTGCGAAGAAGCATCACTCTCCCTCCGTAATCTACGCGCTCGACGGCATCACGGGAAAGGAACTCTGGAATAGCGGGAAAGCCATCACGTCTTCCGCTCACAATGGCGCCCTTTCCGGTGGCGCGAGTCAGATTTATCTCGGGACAGATGACGGGAACTTCTATGCATTCGGTGCTTGGATCGAACGCGAGGTCGCTCCGTAATGGAGCGCCGCGTAAAGAAGGAATGCAAACAAGATGAATAAGTATTTGATTGCCAGCGCCGTCATACTCGCGGCATTTGCGATTCCCGCGTGCTGCCAGAATCTTCCAGACGGACCGGGCAAAGAAGCCACCTCCAAAGTTTGCAGCCAGTGTCACGAACTGGGCCGCGCCATCTCGCTTCACCAGGATCGTGCCGGATGGCAGGCAACGATTCAGAAAATGGTTTCCCTCGGCGCGATGGCCAGTCCCGAGGACTTCGAGGCTATCCTCGATTACCTTTCTAAGAATTTTCCAGCGGCAGAACCGCCCAAGTTACATATCAATTCCGCACGGCCGATTGATATCGAGGCAGCGCTGACTGTGAGGCATTCGCAGGCGCTTGCTTTTGTCGCTTGGCGTGAGAAACACGGTCCCATTACATCGCTCGATCAGCTGAAGGATGCTCCGGGTATTGAGTTCGCGAAGTTCGAATCTCACAAAGACCGGATCGTCTTCGACCAGCCTTCTGTCTCGGCAAACTCTGGTCCGGCGCCGCGCTACTAAGGCCTGTTTTGGCCGTGCAAGACCCTGGCGAGTTTCGGGCGATACCAGTTTGAGGATTCTCCGATCTTCAAAGTCGCCGGCAGGCGCACATGCCGCGGGCGTGTCGCCGGCGACTGAATCCTCGCGATCAGCATCTCAGCAGCACAAGACCCGATTTCGCGGGCCGGCTGTATCACTGACGTAATCGACGGATGAAAGATATCGTGCTCCACCAGCTCATCAAACGTTGCGAACGCTATATCGTTTTGCGTGCTTAACTTGCACGCCGCAATTGTTTTCAAAGCGGCTAGCCCGACAACGCCATTAGAACAGAATAGAGCGGAAGGCCGATTGGATGCACGCAGGAGGGCTTTCTTGCACACCCTGATAATATCTTCCTGCTGAAGGCTGGTCTCCCAGATCAGCGAGGGAGATACTTTCAACCCGGCCGCTTGCAAGGCACTCTTGTATCCTTTCAAGCGCTCACGTTCGTTTCTCAGTGTGAGCGGGCCTGTAATCACGGCTATATTTCGATGGCCACTTGAGATGAGATGCGAGACGCCCATCTCCGCCGCGGCGTGGTCTTCAACGGACACGGAATCCACTTCCACGTTGTCCGGAAGCCTGTCCAAACACACTACCGGGATACCCGATTTGACGATCTTCCGAATTTGCAACTCGGAACCCTCACCCGACGCACTTACCAGGAGAATGCCTTCGACTCGTTGGGATCGCAACAATAGCAGTAAATCATCCTGCCTCGCTGTATCGTCGTCCGAGCTCGCCGCAAGCAGGAAATAGCCGTGATGCCCCACCGCTTCTTCAACGCTGCGTATAACTTTCGAGAAGAACGGAATTCCGAAGTCCGGAACTACGATGCCGATCATCCTTGTTTTGGACGTCTTCAGACTTCGCGCGACATGATTCGGATGATAGTCCAGCGCCTCTATGGCTGCCGAAATCCTTCGCCTGAGTTCATTGCTGACCGGAACGGACCCTCCTAGAAAATGGGATACCGTCCCGATGGAAACTCCTGCGCGTTTGGCAACTTCCTTTATCGTGGACACAATACGTTAAAACGCAACTTGCCCTTATGATTTTATGCCCGCAGACAGTTTGTGGCCAGCTTCGTATTGGGACTTGAGAAACGAAACGCCGGCCCAGGCAATTTCATCGGGATCGGCGGCCAAGTCACGCCAAATAGATGCGGCGGCGGCCAGATCGCCGGAAGCGAAGCCGAAGCTTTCGATGGTGAGCCATCCGTCGTATCCGATCTCACCGAAAGCCTCGAATACACCCGCCCAGTCCACGTGCCCAGTACCTGGCGTGCCTCGGTCGTTTTCGCACGTGTGTACATGCTTGATGTACTCGGCCCCGAGTCTCAAGGCTGCGCTTAAGTTCTTTTCTTCGATGTTGGCATGAAACGTGTCCCAAAGAATGCCTATCCGGGGATGACGCACTTCCTGGCATAACCTGACAGCATCAGCGGTTGTATTAAGGAAGAAGGTTTCGAACCGATTTAGCGGCTCAATGCAAAGGTCGACCGAGTGGCTCTCCAGCACGGGACCGAGTTGTTGATAGCCATCCACAGCGCGTTTCCACTCTTCCGCTGTGCGACGGCGACCCGGCAAGAAACCCACGGGACAGTAAAGAGGGCCTGCGATGATGCTGGCTCCTGCTTCCGCGGTTTGCTGGATGCAGTCCGCAAGATGAGCGATCGTTCTCTCTCGGATCACCCCGTCTTCCGCAAGGAGACTCAGTTCCGGTGGCAAGATAGAACAGATTGTGCATTGCAACGCATTCTCTTGAAGAGCCTTCCTGATCTCTCTGGCTGCAAATTGCCCGGGCCGAATGAGCGATGCTTCAATTCCATCGAAACCATTGGCCTTGATAGCAGGCAACAATCCGAAATCGGACGGCCCAAAATGCGCGCTCCACAGAAACGTATTTATGCCAAACTTCAATGGAAAGTGCTCCTCTTTGATTAGCGACTGGCCGGCTTACGGCCGCCGCGAGCGCCGGCCCGATTCATTCCTTCCGGCTTGCCCTATTCATTATTGCGGGTTCGGACAGGAGCAGCCTCCTCAGGTCATCAGCCATCGAGCGGTTACCGGAACTGTCCCGATTCCCTACGATACGCTCGTTTGTCTTCAAACCGAAAGCGCGTGAATAGCTGCAATGCAGATTAATGGTTACCGTCCAAGGGTGGTCGAAAGCTTGAAAACCGTT
>JAFAUR010000934.1 GCA_019243205.1 Acidobacteriaceae bacterium
TTCGCGCTCCTGCTAAATCAGGCTCTTACAACCTGTCGTTAATGCATTAATGCGTTAAGGAGGGCAATCAAAATTGTGATTCCCAGTAACTCGTTTGAAGATATGGAGCGGGAGAGGGGAGTCGAACCCCTGTTTCGAGCTTGGGAAGCTAGCATTCAGCTCAATATCGGCGTACAGCCGTAATGTGGGAGATCTGAGAAGGATCACATGTTGACAGCGGCTGAGACGAGATTCTGGACAAGATCCGCTGTGGTCGCGAAGGGGCTTAGCAATCCAATCGCCTAGGCAGCCAAGCAGCGATGGGGGCACGAGCCTGTTACATTGCAGCACACAATCTTCTCGTCTCCCATTTGAGCCCTATGCGCTACCGTTTCCCTAATTCGGTAACTTAGAGGCAGACCGCGGCTTGTTACCAGATGCTGCAGCCGGAACATCCTCTCCCAGTTTGGGCCGCTTCGCCGGCTTTGCCCGGTTTTGCACTTCCTGCTCACCAAGTTGCCGCCAATGCTCGCGGAGACGCTTACCGGTCTCAGTCGCACCACGCTCACTGCCGATGTCGTACCGTTTGTAAATCGATTCCGTCTTGTGACCAGTAATCTGCATTGCTTCAGCGCGCGGAATGCCGGCCTGTTCCATGAGGCGCACCGCGGTGCGTCTCGTGTCGTGAAAGAGCAACTTGGGCATGCCAGCGGCTTTGCGAGCCTTTTCCCAGCCGGTACGCGGATTCCTTAAGCGCCGGCCTTGATACTGAAACAGGTAAGGACATTCTGGGTTGCGCGTTGCGAGGGCCATCTCAACCATCGCACGCATGTCCGGGTGGTAAATCGGAATGGTGTGTGGGTCACCGCTCTTCGTGACCTCGCCGGGAATCTTGATGATGGGCTCGGCCTCGTTCCAATATGGGAGAAGCCACTCCCACCGGAACTCAAGCAGTTCGCCGATACGAATACCAAGATAATAACCGAAGCAAAACAGCATGTGCTGATGTTTCGGAAGATGCAGCAGCATACGGCGATACATCTGGTGGTCAATAAAACCCTTGCGGACATTGTTCTCTTTGAGGAGTTTGATTGCGGGTATTGGACCAACAGTGAGCCCGTCTTCCAGGGCAAGCTTCAAAGATCGGCGCAAGGCGGCCAACTCGCGATTGATGGTGGCAGGCTTGGCGCCCGCTTGGATGCGTGCATCGGTGTACGCGGTGATATCCGCTTTTCTGATTAACGATGCTTCGCGCTTACCGAAGATCGAAAGGAGATTCTTCTTGATCCGGTTTCGCTCGGTGTAGATGTTATATGCGTCGCGCCCCTGCCGGCGCATATCTTTCAAATGGTTCTCAAACAGGGTGGACATCGGCACCTTGACGCCGGGTACCGGCTGCCGGCCCAATTCCTTGCGCCACTCGCTCAGCGCATCCTCGGCTTGAATCCGGCCCTGTTTCGTCCAGGGGGCCTCGATGGTCTTAGAAAGCCGTCCGCTTCCTTTGGGCGTATATCGCAACTCCCATGTGTCTTTCCGTTTGCCTTTCGCGACCGTTCCAGTGCCGTAAGTGCGTTTTTCCATTCTTCAGCTCCTCAGTTCCAGGAACACGATTCGCAAAAGATCACGCCATCAGAGCGCGCATGACGGAGAACTCGGATTGCTAACGTGTTCCCTTGGCCTCTTCGATAAGCTTATCGAGATCGCGGATGTCGAACCGAATGCGGCGGTCGAATCGTACGGGGCTGAGTTTGCCGTCGGAGACCAGGTTGTAAACCGCGCTTTCAGTCATGCCGAGATATTCGGCGGTCTGGGCTACATCGAGCAGTCGGCGCCGCGCATCCTGCCGCTGCTCCAGCCTGTCGGCGATCGCGTCGGCCATCGCGTTCAGAAAGAATTCCACCGTGTCACGGGGACTGGACACATCGGAGGGGCTGATTTGCGCCAGATTCCTCATTTTAGAAGCTCCAGAGAAACTCCAGTTACGCTCGCGACAAAAAGACAGCCAAGAATGGGGGAGGTGGACATAGCAATATCTACCGCGACCCAAAAGATCATGCAACGAGGTGTGCAGACCGGCAGCTTGCGCCGCCACGCCTGTTAGGGTCTGGCCCGAAATCGAGCAATCTAAGTCCCTGAGGGTCAAGCGCTTTTGCAGGGAAACAGGAAGACGCGTCTTCCTGCACGTGCCAGTCGCGATCTCAGGCAAGTCTTGCGGAAATATCTTGGGCCTGAAACGAGTGCTCTACCCGAAACTTTGGCGCGGCAGACCGGTGAACGCGGTCACCTCTTCAAGAAATTGAACGCCACCGACAGTGCGGGACTTGCCGAAGTCGACGAGCCAGCGGGAGACTATCCTCGATGGAACAACAAGCGAATTTCAGCCCGATGCTGGACCCGGCTGAAGAAAGGACGGCACTGCAGCAGCTTCTTTCGGAGCCTTCGAGAAGAGCTCCAGGCTCTTCTCAGAAGAATCGGCACGTTGCTCTGGGCAGAATTTTGTAGAATTTTGAGGTATTGCTCTGAATAGCGCTGGTTTTTGGTTTTTGAATGCGCCGGATTTTCTCCAGAGCGGGTTTAGCGTTGGCAGCCATAGTAGCCGCGCTCGTGGTGATTGTTGTCACCGTCCAAATCGGACAGCGAATCCGCGTGCTACTTTTACCCCCATCTGAAAAACTACTCCGGCGGGCAGACGAACTGGCGAACAATGGCGAGTGGCTGGCAGCTGCTCCAGTCTATAAACAGGCGGAAGTGCTGTTTCACCAACAGCGCAATCCAGCCCGGGAATTGTATGCGAAAGTCAGCCAAGTCCCTGCCGAAATCGAGTCTTCCCCCCGGTGGCTATCCGATTGGCTGGCCGTGCTCAATCAGGATTTGATGCTCCCCGGCGCCGCTGATCCTGACACCCGCCTCCGGATTCTTGAAATCAAAGGGCAGATCGAAACCAACTACGACGCCGCCCTCGCGCATGAGACTTGGCTTGAAATACGCCGCCTCGCGATTCAGCAGCACGAATTTGAACTGGCGAACCGCGCCTATGGAGAAGATGCCATTGCACTCTACATGCTGGGCGATATGGCGGGCGCAAGGAAGCAGATAGTGCGGGCGTATGCTGCTGCGAAATACGTGTTTCGCGACCGCGCCGGACAGGTCCGCTTCGCCTCTCTGATCGGCACCGGAATGGCGGAAAATGGTAAGTACCAAGACGCCCTGCGGTATCTTGACGAGGCGATTTCGCTTGCGAAGAAGAATTCCGGTGCAGCGTATCCCAGCGTGGCCATCAATGCCAAGATCGAGGCGCTGCGCGGACTGAAGCGGTTCCCCGA
>JAFAUR010000957.1 GCA_019243205.1 Acidobacteriaceae bacterium
GAGGCTTCCACTCGTTCGAGCGAACGCGACGCAGCTTCGTCCAACAGGCTGCTTAGCAAAACAACATTGCCTTCGCGTGTCGACATCCTGCCCTCCTTCAGCAGAATGTGAGAGTAGGTGACGATCTCCGGCGGAGCCACGCCGATCACGCCCAACATCAAGCCCAATTGCTGGAAGTAAAGCGAATGATCCTGCCCGAGCACGATAATATTCCCCGTCGGACAACGCCGTAGTTTGTACAACGTGTACGCGAGGTCCCGGTATCCGTACATCGTGCTCGTGTTGGCCCGCCGCAGTACGAAGTAACGGCCGTCCTCGCGCTCGTAACCCAACCGCATCAGATCCACAACTTCACGGTTGTGTTCGTCCGTAAAAACCGCGTCCCTCTCGCGCAGTTTCTCAATTACCGTGTTGAGCTGCAGGTCGTGAACGAAGTTGGACTCGCGATCGAAATAGTCATATGTAATGCCCAGCCGTGAGAGCACGCTGAGTTGGCCTTCCAGACACTTGGTCGTACACTCCAGAAAATCCTCGACCACTACCGGGTCATGCTCCTCAAATCGGCGCAACAACTCGAATGCGGCCTGCTCGAAGCCCGGATCGGCTTTCGCCCGCTCGTTTGCGCTCACATAAAGCGCGAGCATATCGTCGAAGCTGATGTCCCGGCGGTCGCGCCAAACCATCACCAGAAGCGCGATCTGCTTCCCGAGATCGTTGACGTAATAATGTACTTCGGTATCGAAGCCCTCGTAGCGCAAGAGCCGTGCGAGTGTATCTCCGATCAGCGCATTGCGGCCGCGCCCTACATGCGGACTCGCATTCGGATTGATGCTGGTGTGCTCCAGTAGCACCTTCTGTCCCACACCCGCGCGGTTCGATCCGAATTGGTCGTCAACGCGTATACTTGCGCAAAGTGAGGCGGCATACTGCGTCCGGTCCAGCCACACATTGACGAAGTTCCCTTGCTTCTGCACCCGGTCGATGAAGGGCCGCTTCTCAATCGCTTGCGTGAGTTTATCCGCAGTCTCAACCTTGTTCCAGCTCATTACGGAGGAAATCGGCATGACGTTGATCCCGAAATCGCCCAGTTTGGGATCGGGCGTGGGGCGGATGGCGAGCGCACGTTCCGGAACTTCGGGAAAGGCCGAACCAATCGCGTCTACAAGGAGTTCAAACGCCCCAATCCACGCCAGCCCGATACTACTCATCACACCAAGAAAACGTCATCTCTAAATAAAGTCTATCCAAATGCGCGAAATTGGCCGCGCTTGGAGTTGCATGCGTAGATGAGTTGGTGCCGGTCGTAGTCCCTAGCTTCGCTAGCTCGTGCAGCCATTTCCGCACCGAGCGCCCCTCGGCGCCGATCCGGAAAAATCGCGCGGCACGAACGCCAGCCTTTACAATTTCTCAATTCTGCGATTGGCGCCACGTTCCTGCCCGGAATCCGGAGTGCGCACTCTCTCCTCTCCTCTGTGGACCATTGACTCACTCATCACATCGGCGGCCAACACGCGGTGCTCGCACCAACACCCGCTCAGTTGTTTCTCCATCAATGGCGAGTGCGTCACATTCGAGGGCCACAGCCCGCTCCACTCTGGTCGAAGCTGCCGAAGATGGCTGGTGGTCCACTGCTTTCCTTGCCGGCGGACACCGCCTGGTGGTTGCCCGTGACGGTGCGTCCTCACCCGTTGCAGGTCCCCTCGCAGGTGCCGACGCGAGCGAAGTGGCGCAAGATTACTTTCGTCTCATTTGAGGGATCGAAGACGCCTATCTCCGGCGGCTCAGCGTCTTATACGCCGCCGAGCGTCGTTGGCCGCGGGCAGAGTTCTGGACGGAAAGGAGCGGGTCGCTCTTTATGATGCTGCCGCGATAAACGGTAGGTTTCCTGCGGACCGCGCTGCGTCTCCTACTCCAAAATCTCCGATCCGTTCTCTTTGGCCGTGGACTATGGTTGGTCATCGGGTCTTCGGCTTTGGTCGAAGAGCGCGGAGGTCGCATGTCAAGATGGACCTGCGAGCCCTCTTTAGACGGACGTCAGGATGTTATGAAAGCTGATGGAGAAAGCCAAACCCGCAGGCTTCTTCTGATCGGGTTCGGGGGACTGCTTCTGCTGCTCGCTTTTGCCGGGCTGAACGGGATCTCCGCCGTCCGCACGATTCAGTCCCGAAACGAAGAGATTCGCCGGGAATATGTGATGCGGGACAGGATCTTAGAGCAGCTTCGTTCCGACATCTATCTTTCAGGCACATATGTCCGGGATTTGCTTTTGGATCCGGATCCGAAACTTGCGCAAAATCACCTGGCCGATTTCGATCATGCACAGCGGCGCATTGAAGTGAACACTGCCGCTTATGCGAACATTCTCCTTCCCGAAGAGCGCGAAGCGTTTCAGCGGTTTACCGCGCAATTGCACCGCTACTTCGAGTCTTTAAGCCCGGCTCTGCATTGGAATCCGGCGGAGCGCCGGGAATTCGGCTACGCGTTTGTTAGAGAATCTTTGCTTCCGCAGCGGACGGACATCGTGCAGCTTACTGATCAGCTAAGCAGCCTCAATCAAAAGCAGCTCGAAGCCGGCGACCGCCAGGTGAAAACGCTGTTTGAAAGCTTCGAGCGACTGCTGGTTGTCTTCTTGATCCTTTCGCTCTGCTCTGGTTCTGTCGTCGCTGGAATCAGTTTTCAACGGCTATTGCGATCAGAAAAGCTCTCCTCGATGCGGCTGCGGGAAGTGCTGAGGGCGCGTAGCGACCTGCGCGACCTTTCGGCGCGGCTGTTAGAGATCCAGGAATCCGAGCGACGCGCGATTGCACGCGAGTTGCACGACGAAGTAGGGCAATCCGTTTCGGGCCTTCTGTTGGGCATCGGGAATGTGGCAGCGACGCTATCGCCGGAAGCAAACTTCTCGGCATTGTCTCAGCTTCGTGAATTGCGTTTGCTTGCCGAACGCACTGTATCCGAAGTGCGAGACTTATCTCTCCTCCTTCGTCCTTCAATGCTCGATGACCTCGGGCTTTTGCCGGCGCTTCACTGGCAGGCCCGCGAAGTAGCCCGTACGAGGAATCTTTCTATCCAGGTATCGGCGGATGACCGGCTCGAAGACTCCCTTTCGGACGATCAGAAGACTTGTATCTATCGAGTGGTCCAGGAAGCATTGCATAACGTGGCGCGGCATGCCGCCGCGAGAAACGTAAACGTTCAACTCAGTGAGGAGCCCCCACATGAACTGCTTCTCGTGATACGAGAC
>JAFAUR010000338.1 GCA_019243205.1 Acidobacteriaceae bacterium
GATGCGAAAAATTGCAGCCCGAGCGCCTGTTTCGCTCGGAACTGCCGATTCTCGAAGAGTTGAACGTCATCCGCCTCCAGAGCCAGCGTGGCTTCGAAGAAACCGTAGGGGCGATCCTTCGATCGGCCGAGAAGAAACTCGAAGAGCTCTCACGCCGAAAACGTGTCCGTTGTGGTGCTTCCGAGTTGGTTGTGGGACTGCAATGCGGCGGTAGCGACGCCTTCTCGGGCGTGACCTGTAATCCCGCCGTCGGCTTTGCGGCCGACTTACTTGTCAGGGCTGGCGCCACCGTCATGTTCTCTGAAGTGACCGAGGTCCGCGATGCCATTCACCTTCTGACGCCGCGCGCAGCCGACGAAGGCGTTGCCCGCGCGCTCATCCGTGAAATGCGCTGGTATGACGAATACCTGCGCCAGGGCGGGGCCGACCGGAGCGCGAATCCGACGCCCGGAAACAAACGGGGCGGTCTCGCCAACGTGGTCGAAAAGGCTCTCGGTTCGATCGCCAAGGCAGGCACCAGCGCCATCGCCGCTGTCGCGACTCAGGGCGAGAAGGTACGCTCGAAGGGACTGGTGTTCGCCGCCACTCCGGCCAGCGATTTCATCTGCGGAACACAGCAGCTCGCTTCCATGAATCTCCACGTGTTCACGACAGGGGAGGGAAGTCCCTACGGTCTCGCGCTGGTGCCGGTCGTGAAAGTCTCCTCGCGCACTGCACTCGCCGAGAAATGGCACGATCTGATCGATATCGACGCGGGGACGATCGCTACCGGACGCGCCTCCATCGAAGACGTTGGCTGGCAGCTGTTCAAATATATCCTTGATGTGGCAAGCGGAAGAAAAAAAACCTGGGCGGAACGCTGGGGACTCGGTAACGCGTTGCAGCCCTTCAACCCCGGTCCGATTACCTGAAGATCGACGATGAGAATCAGAACACTCCTGTTATTCGTAACCTGCGGCGCCATTTGCGCGGCAGCCGACGTCAGCGGCAACTGGGTCGCAGAGCAGCCGCGCAATGACGGTACCGTGCAGCGGACCTACTTCGATCTGAAACAAAACGGATCTCAAATTACGGGCGAGATCCGCACCATCGAGCAGCGTTACGAAATCACGTCCAGCACGGGCGAGGGCACTAGCTTCACCGTGACAGGTACATCGCGGGGCGGCAACACTCCCAGGCAGGCGACTTACACACTCACTCTTCAGGGGGACGAGTTACAAGTGACCGGACAGCCGCGACGAAATCGACCGCCTATTCAGCTCGTGGCTCACCGCACATCGCCGGGTGGCGGCGCTTGGCCCGCCTACCTGGAGCCGCCTGCGCTACACGACGTGCCTTACAACGGCCTCGCGAAAATTCCTCCCATGGGATGGAATAGTTGGAACAAGTTCGCGGGCACGGTCGATGACGCCGCTGTGCGAGGAGCCGCGGATGCAATCGCTTCAAACGGGATGAAGGAAGCTGGTTACGTCTATATCAACATTGACGACACTTGGCAAGGTGAGCGGGACGCACAGGGCGTGATCCACGCGAACAGGAAATTCCCAGACATGAAAGCGCTCGCCGATTACGTTCACAGCAAAGGTCTGAAGATTGGCATTTACTCTTCGCCCGGGCCAGCCACCTGCGCCGATTACCCCGGCAGCTACGGTCATGAAGAACAAGACGCCAAAACATACGCCGAGTGGGACATGGATTATCTGAAATATGACTGGTGCAGCGCCGGCAACATTTACAAGGACTCCGCCATGCAGGCTGTCTATCAGAAGATGGGAGATGCTTTGCGCGCCAGCGGACGTCCTATCGTGTTCAGCCTGTGCCAGTACGGTCGCGCGGACGTTTGGAGGTGGGGGCCTGCGGTGAGTGGAAATCTTTGGCGCACCACCGGCGACATCAAAGATTCCTGGGATTCCATGACAAAGATTGGATTTGATCAGGATCCACTGGCGCCCTATGCCGCGCCCGGACATTGGAATGACCCCGACATGCTCGAGGTCGGTAACGGTGGGATGACGACGGAAGAGTACCGGACGCATTTCAGCCTATGGTCAATGCTCGCGGCTCCGCTGCTCGCTGGAAACGATCTGCAGCACATGTCTCCCGAAATCCTTTCGATCCTGACTAACAAGGATGTGATAGCTATCGACCAGGACCCTGAAGGCAAACAGGGCACTCGGCTTTCGAAAAACGGCGATAGCGAAATCTGGACCAAGGATCTCAGCGGCGGCGCAAAGGCCGTTGCGTTCTTCAATCGCGCTGAAACCCCAGCCACTATCACGCTGAATTGGGCCGATCTGAAAATGAGCTCCGAGCCGAAACGCGTCGATGACCTTTGGGCTCATAAGCCCGTTGACCTGACGGGCGCTGGTTATACGGCTCAGGTTCCGCCGCACGGTGTCGTGATGTTGCGGGTGCAATAGCGTGCGGCGGTGGGCGGTTGTAGCGCTGCTGTGTGCGGCCTTCGTCATTGCTTATATCGACCGTCAGAACCTGTCGCTGGCTCTCACTGACAAGGGATTTACTAACTTCTTCGGACTTGACGATGCGGGGCGCGGTCTACTCAACTCGGCGTTCTTCTGGAGTTATGCCTTGCTACAGGTTCCCGCCGGTTGGGTGGTCGATCGCTACGGTGTTAAGTGGCCGTTCGCCATCGGGCTCGGTGTCTGGAGCGTGCTTGCGGGTCTGACCGCCTGGTGCGGATCGCTAAGCCAGCTCTTCTCTCTCCGCGTTCTGCTCGGCGCCGGCGAAGCTGTGAATACGCCTGCGGGCATGCGCTGGATCCGGCTCAACTTCCCGCCGGAGCGGCATGGCCTTGTCATGGGCCTGTATCAAGGTTCCGCCAAGGTCGGCCCCGCGATTGGAGCGCCGCTCGTCGCGTGGTTGCTCATCGCCTTCGGCTGGCGCGCCATGTTTGCCATCGTAGGCTTCGGAGCGCTGATGTGGCTCATTCCTTGGTGCCTGCTCGTTCGCAATGACGACCTCAAACGCGAGCGCGCAGTTCTCAAGCGCCCCGAAATCGCTCCTATCAGTTTCCAGCAACTGCTCACCAGCCCCGCCATGTGGGGCATCATGATCGGCGCGTTCTGCTACAACTACTACACGTATTTCTGCTTAACATGGCTGCCTGCGTATTTCTCGGAGAGCCGAGGTCTCTCGCTCAGTTCCACCGGCTGGTTTACCGGATTCAGCTTCTGGGGAATCGCCATTGTCGCCACTCTTGCCGGCTACTGGGCCGACGCGGCCATCAAACACGGCCGCGACGCCATTTTCATTCGTAAGGCGTTCATCGTTGCGGGTCTGTTGATTGCGTCAACGGAGATCTTCGGCGCGGCTGCGAAAACGAACAACGTTGCACTCTTTTTTGCGATTTTCTCGTTGAGTGGACTGGGGCTGGCCACTGGAAATTATTGGGCGCTGACTCCGGCCATCATGCCGGGCGCTCCGGCCGCCCGGTTAGCTGCGCTCCAGAATATGGCGGCGAATATACCCGGCATTGCGGCCCCCATCATCACCGGCTGGTTGAAGGGCAGAACCCACGGATATATGGCGCCCATGGCTGCGAACCTGCTGTTTCTGTTGATCGGTATCGCGAGCTATCTGTTTTTAGTTCGGCGCGAATATGCCCCGAGTGCCCAGCAACTGACTGAACAAGTTAAACACGTATGAATCAAAGTGCGCGCGCGGCGGTCGCGAAGTTAAAAGGAGTTTTCGGCTTTCCGGTCACTCCGTTCCGCCAGGACCTCAGTCTCGATCTCGAAAGCCTCGAGCGTAATGTCGATGCGATGGCTTCGTTTCCTTTTTGTGCCCTGGTCGCGGCTGGCGGTACAGGCGAGTTGTATTCGTTGACACCCGACGAAGTCGAGCAGGTCGTATCCGCATCGGTGAAAGCCGTCCGCGGCCGAATGCCGGTGGTAGCCGGAACAGGTTTCAATCTGCCGCTGGGGGTTGACATTGCGAAGCGCGCGGCTAACGCAGGCGCAGATTGTATTCTTGCTTTGCCTCCCTACTACGTGGGCGCGCCGGAGGCTGGATTGTTCGCCTATTACGAAGCAATCGGCAAAGCGAGCGATTTGCCCCTGATGATTTACAGCCGCGATTGGGCTGTCTTCAGTCCCGAAATGGTGGCGCGCCTCGCTGATAAAGTGCCGAATCTGGTCGCCTGGAAGGACGGGCAAGGCGATACCCGGCGGTTGCAAAGAATCATGGAGCACAACGGCGACCGTCTTGCGTGGTTTGGCGGTCTGGGAGACGATTGTGTGCCGGGGTACTTCGCGGTTGGCGTGCAAGCATATACTTCGAGCATTTCGAATCTCGCTCCCAAACTGTCTCTCGCACTTGCCGAGGCCGGACTCAGCTGCAATTTCGCTCGATTGAATCAGTTGATGCGTCGCTACGTGAATCCGCTGTACGGGCTGCGTGAACGCTCCCGAGGTTACGAAGTGTCCGCGATGAAAGCAGCGATGGAGATGCTCGGAATGAGCGCAGGCCCAGTCAGGCCACCGCTCCGCGAGTGCAGCGATGCTGACCTCGCCGACTTGCGCACACTGATGCAAGTCTATCGCGAGATGCTGTAAAGCTGTAAGTGGACTTAAGCTGACTTTGTAACGCAATGACACGCGCACATTAATGTAATTGACTCAAACGCGAAAGCTGATAGAAACTCTCTGATAGAGTTAGTTCAGCTTATTGTTTCGCAAGGGGTTAATTACATGTTCCAAAGACTACAGCGTTTGTGTCTTTGGGGATGCGTGGCGGTAGCCTTCGGGCTTCTCCCTCATTCCTATGCCCAAACGACTTTCGGTTCCATTGTGGGGACCGTGACGGATCCTTCCGGCGCGGCGTTGGCGGGCACTCCAGTAGTGCTTACCGATCTTGGCACTAGCGAGAAACGCACCCAGACCACAAATTCAGACGGGTTCTACCAATTTGTAAACCTGACACCAGGTTCATACAGCGTGGAAGTTTCCAAATCCGGATTCAAGCGGATCCTGCGCTCGCCGGTAACCGTCCAAACTGAGACAACTACGAGGATCGACCTGAGCCTTCAGGTCGGCGATGTGACGCAAACCATCGAGGTGACTGCGCAGACACCACTGCTGCAGCCCGAGACGTCTTCTCTCGGCACGGTGGTTGACCAGCGCAAAACGAATGAATTGCCACTGAATGGTCGCAATCCACTCAACCTGGTGGCCTTGGTGCCGTCGGTGGTGCCGCAAGGCGGATCAATGTCGAACCCGAACGGGCAAAATCCATTTGCCTGGGGGAACTACCAGATTGGCGGCGGTATGGCCAATCAGAGCATGGTGTGGTTGGACGGCTCGCCGGTGAATGGCAGTTACATCAACATCACGGCTTTAATTCCTACACAGGACTCGCTTCAGGAATTCAAGGTAGCGACTAATAATCTCTCGCCCGAGTACGGTCGCTTCGCCGGGGGCGTGGTGAATTTCACGACTAAGTCCGGTACGAACGAGCTGCACGGTTCTGCCTGGGAGTTCCTTCGCAACAAGGAATTGAACGCCAACAACTTCTTCAACAATTTGAACGGCACGCCGCGTCCAGCATTTACACAGAACCAGTTCGGCTTCAACCTGGGCGGCCCGGTTTACATTCCAAAACTGTATGACGGACGCAACAAGACGTTTTTCTTTGTCGACTATGAAGGTTTCCGTTTGCGTCAGGGACAGTCTTCTACACAAACCGTCCCAACCGCGCTGGAACGCACCGGTAATTTGAGCCAGCTTGCTGCTGCTCAGGGTGTCCAGATCTACGATCCCCTGTCGACGTGCGGCACCAATCCGGCTGTGCCTTGCGCTCCCGGGCAGGCGACCGGCTCCAGAGCGCCGTTCGCCGGGAATATCATTCCGA
>JAFAUR010000465.1 GCA_019243205.1 Acidobacteriaceae bacterium
AATCAGGAGCTTATTGGCCCGATAGCGGGGCCGCGACTCCCAGCCGGACGCTTATTTGAAGCGCGGTAGCACGGAAGCCGAAGAATCAACTCGCCAAACCCCTCTAGTTTAGGGGTAATTTGATGTGCCTGTCAACCAACCCAAGCCTCTAGTGGCTCAATTTGAGCATCCACGAAAAAATGCCAGGCATCCGGCTGAATAATCCCACTGGACCCGCTTTAATTTCAGATTAGCAGGCGTGTGTGCCACATCATTGAGGTGTTCACTCCACACTGCTTTGGCGTGCGCCCTCCCTCAAAAAAAAACGGGCTGACCGAGCAACTACCCGGTCAGCCTACCTAGTTTGGGTTGGAGGAGAACTTACGCGAGGAACGTTAAAAACAAGAATTGTGCGGTCACGCCGCTGTCGTCAACTCCAGATCCCGACTGATTAAATTTCCTTTAGTATGAGGTAGCGCATCCGCACTGTCAAGGAGAAAAGTCGCCCGGGCATTTTCCAGGTTTTAGGAGTGAGACGAGAACTTAAGTAATTGCTCTGCCACTACGCTTTCAGGTGCGAGAGCCACTTTCGATTCCTGTTGCAGCCGTGGCGGCAGGAATTCTGACAGGTCATTTCTTCTTCTTTGAAAAACCTGATCTGACGTTTGCGGTTTTGCTGAGTGTATTCGCCTGTTTCCTGGCCTTTACATTCAAAAAAGCCCACCGACTTCGCCTGGCGGCGGCTTCGGCCGCCCTGTTCGTTAGCGGCACCGGGACGCAAGTTCTTCACAGGCAAGGACCTGCACCCCGCCTGAACGCTGCCGATGGCGAAACCATTCTCCTGTCGGGGTGTGTCATCAATCCGCCCGTCTTTTCACCGGACCGGGAACAGTTCACGCTGGAGCTCGCTCCGCGCGCGGCGGTCCGGGTCTCGGGACACCCGAAAAACGGAGCACGGTTTGATCTCTCTTACGGCGAGAAAGTGGAAGTTCCGGCGAAAATTCGTTCGCCGCGGAATTTCCAGAACCCGGAGGCCTTCGATTACGCGGCTTACCTGGCGAATCAACGTATATATTGGACCGCTTCGGCGACCGAATTGTCTGCCATTCGTAGGCTGACCGGCCGCTGCGGATCAGCAGCCCTGGGCGTTCTCTTCGCCGTTCGCAGCTGGGCTCTGAACAGGCTGACACAGCTTTACCCGAACGATCCACACACGGCGGCGCTGCTCCAGGCGACTCTGCTCGGCGAAACAAGCGGTGTCGAGCGGCCTTGGACCAACGATTTTCGTGTCACGGGAACTTACCATGCGCTCGTAATTTCCGGACAGCACGTTTCGGTGCTCGCGTTCACCCTGCTGCTAATTCTCCGCGTTTTTCGGGTGCGCCGGGTGCCTGCGCTCGGGATCGCCACGGTCGCAAGCTGGGGCTACGCGTTCATTTCCGGCATGAGTTCGCCCGTGGTCCGGGCCGCGGGAGGGTTTACGCTCTTTCTAATAGCCAGTTATTGCTTTCGAAAAACCCGAATTCTGAACATTCTGGCGGCAATCGCTTTTGTTTATTTGTTATTTGATCCCGACCAGCTATTCGACCCGAGTTTCCAGCTCTCGTTCCTCTCTGCGGCGGCGATTGCGGTGTTCGCCATTCCACTGATGGAATGCTGGACAACCCCCATCCGGCAAGCCATAAAGAATTTCGATCAGATTAAGTATGATCCGCAGGTTGAAACGGCAGCTGCCGAGCTGCGTGTTGAGTTGAGACTTCTGGCACAAACCATCAGTCTGTGGACAGGTTTGAGCATCAGCCACGCACGAGTGGTCGTAGAGAAAGGCGCAGCTCTCGCGGCTTTTGTTCTCGATGCTGCAATCGTATCGGCGTGCGTGCAGTTCGGACTTGCGCTTCCGATGATCAGCTATTTCCACCGGCTGTCGATTACAGGCCTCTCGGCAAACATCATTGTCGTCCCTCTGCTTTCGCTGGTCGTCCCGCTCGGATTTGCATCGATCCTGACCGCGTGGCACCCGCTTGCATGGGCAACTGCCTTCTTCCTGCGATGGGCTGAAGCCGTGGCCGGCTGGCACGTGCAGTTCGAGCCCTCATGGCGCATCGCGCTGATCCCGTTCTTTGTCGGACTTGCCTTTGCAGTCTCCTCGATCGCGCTGGCGATAACCATCCGCCTGAGCCCCAAGTTTGTATCGGTTCCCTTGACAACTTCGCTGCTCTTATTCGCGGCGATTTTGTGGCAGCCGTGGCAGCCCCATCTGAAGCCTAAGTATCTGGAACTGACTGCGATTGATGTCAGCCAGGGAGACAGCCTGTTCCTTGCGTTTCCGAACGGCCAGACTCTGCTGGTCGACGCGGGCGGTTTTCCGGGCATGGAACGAATGGCGCGCAAACCGCAGATCGATATGGGCGAGGATGTCGTCTCTCCTTATCTTTGGAGTCGCGGCATCAAGCACCTGGATTTCGTCGCCCTCTCGCACGGGCATTCCGATCACATGGCAGGATTGCCGGCGGTGCTCGACAATTTTCATCCGGGTGAACTCTGGATCGGCGCCGAGCCTGAGACAAACGAATGGGACAACGTAAAACGACATGCGCAGGCGGACGGTGTACGAGTCGTGTCTCTCACGCGAGCGTCACCTCGAATCGCGATTGGCGCAACGACCATTCGCGTGCTCGCGCCATCGCCGGATTACGTTCCGGGCGCGGCTCCGGAGAACAACGACTCACTCGTGATGGAGATCAGCTACGGCAAACGCAGCATTCTTCTGACGGGCGATGCGGAGCGTCCCGTCGAGGATGACATGGTCTCGAACGGCATGTTGCGCCCAGTCACGCTGTTGAAAGTCGGGCATCACGGAAGCAAGACCTCCTCCTCCGAAGAATTTGTGCAGGCGATCCAACCCAAGTACGCGGTGATCTCAGACGGGTACATGAACCAGTTTCATCATCCCCATCCCGCAGTTCTCGAGCGCTTTGAGCAGCACGGCGTCAAGGTATTTCGCACAGACCAGGAAGGTGCGACCACGTTCCGGACGGATGGCGAACGAATCGAGTTCGAAACGTATCGTTAGCATGGGATGAGCTGGAACTCCGGGAGCATAAAATGAGAACGAATATGCGACGAGACAATAGCAGTCTGGCCATTTGGTTTCTGAGCGGCGCTGTTTTGGGAGCCGTTGTTGCAGCCCTGATTACGCCTGAAACAGGTCCGCATGCCCGCCGGAAGTTGATGAAAGAAGCCGAGCGGGGACGCAAGAGCCTGCTCGAATCGGGACAGGAATTGTTTACGCGCGGGCGCGAGTTATTCGAGCGCGGCCGCGAGATTGTGGACGAAGCGGCCGATGTTCTCGAACGCAGTCGCAGGATTGCCGAGAAGAAAATCGAAGACCGAATCTGACTTCATCGCGACCGCATCCAACAGGAGATTAATCATGTCCGCTGTCGCCACCCCGCCCACTCAAATTGCAGAGTTCAGAAACGAATCGTATGCCGACTTCAACGACCCGAAAATTGCGGAAGCAATGCGCGCCGCTCTGGCGAAGGTTCATTCAGAGCTCGGCAAAGAATATGAGCTGTTAATCGCGGGTGAGTTACGGCACTCGCATGACAAGCTGAAGTCAGTAAATCCGTCCCGGACAGCAGAGGTTGTCGGCATCCATCAAAAGGGCTCCGAACAGGATGCGCGGGATGCCGTCGAAAAGGCCTGGAGCTATTTCCCGACCTGGTCTGCAGTTCCGATGGAACAGCGAGCGCAGATGCTGTTTCGCGCAGCCGAGATCCTGCGCAGGCGCAGGTTCGAGTTCGATGCTTGGCTTGTTTTTGAAGCGGGCAAGACATGGGCCGAGACGGAGCCTGAAACAGCGGAAGCGATCGATTTCTGCGAGTATTACGCGCGGCAAGCGATGCAACTCGCGCATCCGGATCCGGTTGTGCAACTTCCCGGCGAGCAGGATGAGATGGTGTACTTGCCACTGGGCGTCGGCGTGGTCATTCCACCGTGGAACTTCCCGCTCGCGATTCTCGCAGGGATGACGGTAGCGGCGCTTGTGACCGGCAACACGGTAATTATCAAGCCATCGAGCGAAACGCCGACAATTGCAGCGAAATTTGTGGAAGTGCTACTCGAGGCCGGTTTCCCGCCGCAGAGTTTCTCGCTGCTAACCGGCAGTGGAACGGCGATCGGCGACACGCTCGTATCGCATCCGAAAACTCGTTTCGTGTCTTTCACCGGATCGCGCGATGTCGGGTTGCACATCAACGAGCTGGCGGCGAAGACTCCGAAAGGGCAGATCTGGATCAAGCGCGTAGTGGCCGAAATGGGCGGCAAAGACGCAATCATCGTCGATCGCGAAGCAAATCTCGATCAGGCCGTCATGGGTGTTCTGTACTCGGCGTTCGGATATCAGGGACAGAAGTGCTCTGCCTGTTCGCGCGCCATTGTCGATGGCGCAATTTATGACGAGTTCCTCGACCGTTTGAAGACCAAGGTGGCGGAACTGAAGGTGGGACCCGCGGATGAGAAGAACAGCTACATGGGCCCGGTGATCAGTGCGCGCGCCAAGCAGTCGATTCTGGAGTACATCGAAACAGGTAAGAAAGAAGGACGCCTGATTGCGGGCGGCGAAACGGCAGACGGCGACGGCTATTTCATCAAGCCGACCGTGATTGCGGACGTCGATTCGAAGGCGCGTATTTTTCAGGAGGAGATCTTCGGTCCTGTGCTCGCAGTGACGAAGGCGAAAGACTTCGATCATGCGCTCGAACTGGCTAATGACTCCGAATATGGGCTGACGGGCTCTGTGTTCACGAACAACAACCAAAACGTAGAGAAGGCGAAGCGCCAATTCTTCGTAGGCAACCTCTACATCAACCGGAAATGCACAGGAGCGATGGTCGGCGCGCATCCGTTTGGAGGCTTCAACATGTCGGGAACCGATTCCAAGGCGGGCGGCCCCGATTACCTGCTACAGTTCGTGCAAGCGAAATCGATTGCGCGAAAGGTCAGCTGAGATCTGTTTGTATACTGTAAATACCCCGACGAGAAGGGGACGAAAGAGTAACAACTCTAGGGTCGATCAAGATCGACGCGACGAGGGGGAACCGACTGGTTCCCTCTTCGCATTTCTGAGCAGAGTAGCTGTAAGAAACGATTGAGCGAGGCACGTGACTAGGCTGTCAGACAATTTCCACAAGACCTTTGAAGTCGCACTCAACATCGGACGAGCTTTCGCGATCTATCAATAGGGATGCTCGAGGGAGAGACTGGGGGAGTCGCCGCGGACCTGGACGTAGGCGTGGCGCTCTACGCAACCGACCGCCTGGACGAGCACTATCCCGCCCGGCTGATCGCGAAACGGGGTGACTTCCTCGTTTTTCGCCTCAGGTCTCAGCTGAAGAGAGGCCGAAAGCTCATTACCGAAGACGGAGACCAACGTACTTCGATACAGGTCACCTATTGCCGTCAAACGCGCGACGGCGGATACGAGCTAGGCTGCGAAATCACTTCCACGAAAGAGGGAACTGTTCGGCGAGAATGGCGATTGCCGGCGGATATCCCCGCTCAGGTGACGATCGTTGGTGAGACAGCCAAGTACAAGGCGAAGGTCGTGAATATCTCGCCATCGGGTCTTGGTATCGAGATACCGATAGAGGTACCCGCCGGCGCAGAGCTGATTGTGCAGATGAGAGACGGCAGCGGATACGGCGACGTGCGCCACTGCCGCAAAGTTGGCCGGAACAAGTACTACGCCGGCCTGTTTATCCAGGAGTTTCTGGACGCCGAACCGGTGGCGGCACGCGGGTTGGTGGGAGCCATCCAAACGCTCGTCAAAAGTCTGAAACGATTGACTTCCCCAGCTTATACGCGCAGCCGATAGTCGACCGAAGCCGCCGGCCGGCGGCGCAATGTTAGCTTGTGGGAGAAGAGGAGAATCCCATGGCCGATTCGACCAGGCGCGCAT
>JAFAUR010000667.1 GCA_019243205.1 Acidobacteriaceae bacterium
TCGCGAAAAGGAAGACTTCGACTATTTTCCACATCCGATCGTCCGGCGAAAAGCCTTTCGCAATGCTGCGGTCGCAGGTCTTTCGGTTATGGAACACCGTGCGACCGATGAAAAGGCAGTTTACGAATTTGGACTTTTCGCAGTGCATCTTTTCGGATATGCTCGCGATATCGTTTCCATATCCCATGCCAATCGCAAAGCATCCCTCGCGCAAGACAAAGATGGGCGACAAGCGGGCTGAGAAGTTCATCATGGCCGCTTCCGCAAATGACACGGAAGAGGAGGGCCGTTCCGTGCAAACGCCGATTCGGTTTCCGCCTAGCCTGCTGGCTCGGATTGGCCGTGCCGCGAAAAAAGAGGGGCGTCAACCGGAGTAGCTGGATTCGCTATGCCGCGACAAAGGAACTGGATATTGAGGAGCAATGACTTCAAATGTAAACCTTGACCGAACCAGCAGATCAACAAGGCCCGAATCGGCAGATAACCTCACGACCCCTGTCTGGCTGCATGCTACGGAGTCGTTCTATAAAAAGTTAAACCGCGTTGCCAAACAATGTGGCCTGACACGATACGATGCTGCTTAGCAGAGGACTCGAGGCGCTGCTCCGGGAGGCAGAAATTCGAAATTCAGCCCTCAACCGGAATATCAAGAGCCCTTCGCAATCGGAAGTGTTCCGGCGGACGACGGGCCAGGTATCGCGCAACTACTGGGCAACGGTCAGCCCGGAAGGGAAACGCCGGCGCGCACAAAAGAGCGCGCGTGCCCGGTGGAACCGTGGACCGATTGACCCATAAACAGGGGTGCTCAATTAAGGGGAAGGACGCTATCCTTTGATAGCAACGCCTATAATTAAAGAAGCCTTTCATTGAGCGCCCGAATCGGAGGATACGTCGTTTCTAAATTTGGGGCAGAGTAAGTACGGGCGTACATACTGCCGCCCGATCCGCCGGTTCAGCTCACACGCCTTCAGACTCTATTAGAGCAGGCGAACCACGCCGTCGGCCGTTTGGACGGACTAGGATCACTGCTGCCCGGCATTCACCTGTTCATCTACCCTTGCGTCCGCAAAGAAGCAGTTCTTTCTTCCCAAATTGAAGGCACTCAGTCATCGCTCTCGGACCTGCTGCTGTTCGAGAGCCACGAGGCGCCAGGCGTTCCGCTCAGCGACGTTCAGGAAGTTTCGAATTATGTGGCAGCCCTGGAATGCGGCTTGGACGCCTGAGAGAGGGATTCCCGTTATCCCTCCGTTTGCTCCGAGAGATCCATCAGGTTCTGCGTGCCCAAGCTCGCGGTCGCGAGAAGCTTCCAGGCGAGTTTCGAACTTCGCAGAACTGGATTGGGGGAACTCGTCCCGGTAACGCCGTTTTTGTCCCACCGCCTCCCAGCCACCTTATGGAATGCATGGGCGATCTTGAGAAATTTCTGCATTTTGAAAGCCGAGAATTGCCGGCTCTAGTCAAAGCTGGTTTAGTCCACGTACAGTTTGAGACCATTCATCCATTCCTCGATGGCAACGGACGACTAGGACGGCTTCTCATCACATTCTTGCTTTGCGCTTCGGGGATCTTGCGGGAGCCCATTCTGTACTTGAGTTTGTATCTGAAGAAGAACCGTCAACAGTACTACGATCTCGAATGCGGGAATTATACGAGAGATCACCGGCAAGGAACGGCACCGCGTGTTTACATATAACCAATATTTGGAGTTACTGAACGAAGATACAATGCCGAACGGTCACGAAAGAACGTCATGAAAAGTCAATGCCTTACCCGCGGACGGGATTTTGGCGAACCACACCCTCGGCGAACGTCGCCGAGTCTGACGAGCCTCGCCTGGTATCAGGTGCTGTCGTGCAGGAACCCCAGCGGCGGAGGTCACGATGCTCGCTTCCTTCATGGTTGCGGCGGAGCCGCGCTATGTAAGCAGTCCGGCGGTGGCTCCCGGCGAAGTCGTCCCGCTCACGTCGCGCGCAGAGCGTAGAGCGAGCCGACGACGCTCGGCCCATAGTTTCCCGGCGCAAACTTATGCGCGAGCGCCGCCTTGGCACGCCAGCCGGTACAGTGCGCCGGCGCGACGACACGAGGCCTGACACGATTGGCGAGGTCGTGGACGGTCGGCTCGATCCGCGGTTCCATGCCCTC
>JAFAUR010000773.1 GCA_019243205.1 Acidobacteriaceae bacterium
AGTAGGCATCCGGCGATCTTGTCCTCTCAGCAATAACCAGCGGCCATTGCCAGTGCAGTGTTACCGGCCACTGCGGGCTCAGAGTGTAGTTCGCGTGAATAACCAGCCCTACGCAGACGCATATCGAGCCGAGGAGCACGGCCGCAGCACTAAGGATCCAGCCCGGGCGTCCGTGCGAGGCCGGCTCGAATCGCCTGCGACTTGATCTCGGCCTAAGCGATTTTTTTGATGCATTATTCCAAACGGGAATGCGAAGCGCGACCCGAGCCATCTGTTACTCAATCTATCCAAACAAATTTCGCACATTTGTTTCAGCTTGAATTGTTGTTATGCGGACTGTGGGAGCATCAGGATGTATGGGAACGCTTCAAGCCCAGCGCCCACCGATGCCCTCCGGCATTGATGACCGATCAAGCCCCGCGGGGCTGCGGGCCGTGGCGATGTTCGAGTCCTTGAAAGGAATCGTCGTCCTTCTGCTGGGGATAGTTCTGCTGTTCGTGCACCAGCACGCAGACGACATAATCGAGAATCTGCTCTATCACCTGCACATGGATCCCGACCGCCGTTTCGCTCAAATGCTTCTTAATGCGGCGGACAAGCTGGCGGATGCAAGATGGTGGAGCATTCTCGGGGCGGCCCTTACTTATCCGGCCGTCCGGTTCATCGAGGCTTGGGGCCTGTGGCACAGGCGCGTTTGGGCCGAGTGGTTCGCTCTGCTTTCGGGTGCGATGTACCTGCCATGGGAGATCCTCCGAATGGCAGAACGTCCCACCTGGGATCGCGTCGGCATATTTCTGATCAACCTATTGATAATTGTCTACATGCTCTGGATCCGCGTTCGTTGCCTGCGAAAGCCGTCAGAGCTTCTGACGGATAGACCATAACTATTCAGGTGATTCAGCGGCAGTCGCGGGACAGGCGGCAGAAACCCCGCTTTCTTCGAGGCGTTTTTGCAGCCTCGCGATCCCTTCCGCGAGGTCTCCCGGCGAATGCAGCTTCAGCACTGTTCCATTCAATCCTGCTGTCAGGCTGTGGATGGTATCTGGGAACTCGCTACCTGGAGCAGGGAAATATTCGAAATAGAAAATCGGCAGTTTCTGGCCCGCGGAACTCTGAACTGAGGCCAGCTCTTCTTTGGCAATTTTACTTCGCATCCGGGCATTTGGTCCCAGGAAGACGACCGCGTCCGCGGCGGCGGGGCTGTTCGAAATCTCATCGCGAACCAGCTTGAGAGGCAGTTCGGGGGCGAAGTACTCATTTTGGATCACACGGTAGGAAACCGTGCCAAGCTCTAATTGCTGCAGGCTGTGCGCCAGTTTCCGGAAGCCCGCGTGGTCAAGATTCTCCTGACGGAAAATTTCCCTGTTCTGGTCGAGGTTGAACGCGATCAGCTTGACGGAAGCGCAATTTACCTCCCGCAGCAGGGATGTCAACGCTCCAAGAAGAAACGCGCGATCCCAGGCCCGCAATTTAGAGTCGGATGGATTGATCGGGGCTGCATCGAGTAATACCGTCAAGCGCAATCCTGATCCCCTTCGTTCATCTTTGTTGTTCCAGGGCGAGAGCGCGACAGATCGCGCGGTGTTGGGAGGGAGCCCGACCGAAATCTGCTGTTCTTTGCCATGCAGGCGCGCGTGAACCGTCCAGCGCTTACGCGCGAAGCGGTTTGCATGGTCCTTGACCATGAAGTCAACCGGGTATTCACCTTCCCCGACGGCAAACACTCCACTGTATTCAATCCAGTTGTGAAGCCGCCGCACGTTTACTTTTCCATCGAGCTGCGACGGAAGAGCAGGAACTTTCGCGTAGTCGGCCAACAGAACGGGCTGCGACCCTGATTGCCGGATGCGAATAAGAGTAGTGAGTCCAGTTTCTTTGCCGTCGAACTGGTCAATGGGACACTGCACAAGATAGCCAACTTCGAAGCGGAGAGCGAAATCCACAAACGGTTTAAACGTGGAGACCTCACATTTGAGCGCGTCCCCCCGTGGACTACCGTCGAGAAGGGCTTCCACCTTCGCGCGGTCATTCTCGTGAACGGGAAACTGCCCCCTGACGACGAAGGGAATCAGGCCCAAAAGGATAACAGAACTGCAACGCCGGAACACGTTTTGCGGCTCCCCATTCCGCCTCCACGCTGGGTTTCAGTCGCTGGGTCGGTTAGAAAGGAGAATATCACTGAAACAGGGAAAGGTCGATCGCCTGACCCATTGCTTCATAGCCGGCATCGCCGGGATGGAGATGGTCGCCTCCATCGTATTTGGACAGCATCTGATCCGGATGGGCTGGGTCCTGCACGGCTTTGTCAAAATCAATCACGCCGTCAAAGGCATGGCTGCTCCGAATCCAGTCATTCACGGCTCTGCGCTTGGCCTCCTTTTCTGGGGTGAAGTAACCCGGGATCGTGGTTCCGCTAAATGGCGTAAGTGTACCGCCGAAAATCTTGATCCCATTCTCGTGAGCGCGCTCGATCATCTGCTGCAGAGCCCTGATGATCTCCGCCGCTGTTACTGCTTCGCTGAGCGGAGCGGATTGCCCGGGATGACCAATGTCGTTGATGCCTTCGAGTACAATGACATACTTTACGCCCGGCTGACCTAAAACGTCGCGAGTAAAACGAGCGAGGGCATTCACTCCGAACTGAATATCAGCCGGTGCCGGGTCATGCAGGAGTCGGTTGCCTCCGATACCTTCATCCAGAACACCGAAGCTGTTTTGTTTCTTTTGAGCTAGCAGTCTGCTAGCAAGAATGTTCGGCCAGCGGTGATTCGTGTCCACGGTCGACCGGGCGCCATCGGTGATTGAGTCTCCGAACGCCACGATGCTGGCCGCCGAAGCAGGGGCTGTTACATCCAGCCCAGTTAGAAACACCCATGAAGTTATGGTCGTTGCGCCTGAGAGAGACGGATTTCCGGTCGCGTCGCCCGAAACAACATACGACGTCTGCTGTGCTGAGTAATGAATCCCAGCGCCCGTCGTCGGCTTGGGGAGGAAAAGGCTAATCGCGACATCGCTCGAGGCGGGCACCTCTAACGAGACTGGATCACTCAGTATCAACGCATCCGCCGGGATCGTAATGGAAGAGCTTCCTCCGAATGTCAAGGGATGATCGGACCCAGGTACAATCGCCGATTCCGAGCCGCGCAACGCGATATGGGCCGCAGCAATGGTAACGGCTTCGCGGCCGTACGCATTCGATAATCGCACCCGCACGGTAGTTCCGCCGCAGCTTGTGTGTATAATCTCCCGAATCGTCTGGTTCGAAAACAGTAGCTTATGGGACAGCATCTGCGCGGCGTCCCCATAAGCAGGAGCCGGACTCGCGCCCCAGGTGCCAACCCAATGCGTCGCATCCGCAGCACAAAGCCACGTGCATGACAAAACAACTGTCAAAAGAAATTTCATGCTCGCCGCTATCGTATCGTCCCGACTTCGGGGTCACCATTGGCTGGCTCGAGCGGAGTCTACCCGGAGTGCCGCTAGCGTGGCGCCGGAACGCACTGCCGTTTCAGTCTGCCCAAGTGTAGTCGTCACCGAATTGCGCGAGACTCGGTTGACGATCGGTTCGACCATCCACCGCAGAGACAGCGGTATGTCGCGGCTTAATGCGATTGCGCGCAATTCTATGTACACGCCGCCGTCTCGTTCTTCGAAACGAGCAATACTGAACAACCGCCAGATTAGCCCCTTACCTCGCCCATCAGGCAGTTCCCTCTCGCTTGCGGTCCCATAGTTATCGATTTCCTGCATTCGAGTTGTTTCCGAGATCGTGTACGATCGCCGCTCATCCACCTGGAAGAAGTCACAGCGGTAATCCCCGTCCATGGCGAGGTTTACCACGGCCGACTTATTCATTAGAATCATCGAAAAGCGGGATTCGGCCTGCTCGGAGGACAGCGCCCTCGAATCAACGACGTTCGGCCGATAAAATTCTTTGTACCGATCGTAGTCGCGCATGACAGAGTCCACGTGCCTAAGTGTCGCGCCCGGTATGAATGCGGCGGCAGACCAATCATGTATAAGGCCGGACGGAACCTTCTTCATGCCGTTAGAGCTGTTGTGCAAAATTACAACTTCACCGTTCCGGACTTTCGATAACGCCTCTCGGTCTTCCGCTAAAGTAAGGAACCGTCCGCCTGGTCGGATGCGTTCCTGCATCTCACCGGTTGCGGCTCCGATATACGACTGCCATGCTGCAAGAGTCTCACGTTTCAAGTCTGCCGCCTGAGCGCTAATGGCCAGGACCAACAGCACGAATCCAGATCGAATATTCATGGGATTACTTCTCTCCTGTGGCTAATTCAGCCACTGATCTCATCTCTCCAATGCCGGAGCGCTGTGCTCCGCGCGTCAATTCAAAAAAGCGCTCAGAACGGTCCGGATCGTATATCGCCCGCATGTACTCGCCGGATGTGCGGAGCTTCCCGCCTGAAATGCTCGCCGTGCGCGCGACGGACGCATCACTATGCCGCCAGCGAGTGATCTTCGCGCCTAATCGCGCCGAATGGTCACGAGAAACTTCGCATGCATCGAGTGAATCGCTGCAAGGGCGAATGAGAACGCCCATGTTTACTGCCAACGCTGATACGAACCAGACGATCCAGTTTGACAGCGGTCCCGTCGACCAAGGAAATGACTTACTAAAACCTAAGTGCGCGGTCAGGCCCCATGCGGCAAGAGCATAAATGCACAACGCCGTCGGCCCTGCAGCCACGAGCATCGCCGCTGCTATGTAGTATCGGAAGAAAGCTTTTGTGCCATGGGCGAGATCGCTCGGTGCTGTTCGCTTCACACCTTGGTTTAAGGCAGGCCAAGCACCAGAGCATCAAAGGAGCGGAACACGTTGCAACCAAATAAGTTCACTCGAAAGCTCTGCGCGGATGCGGCGCGATGTTGACTCGAATCCCGGCATATGCCGAAAGGCTGGCATGGGCCCAAACTCAAGCGCTCGGTTATCTCCGCACGTTAAGATCGCGTTCGTGAGAATGCCTGACCGTGTCGTCCGGAAAGCACGAAAGACTTGTCCATCGCAGAAAAGAAGTGAAGCTGATTTTTCGCGAAGTCTGAGTGACGTGATTGATGCTACCTCGCCCAGCCTCGGAAACCATTCGCGGTGAAGGGATAAACCGGAGGCAATCGGATCAGCTGCGCGAGTTATGAGTATGCTGGAAAGTCGGCCCATCGATTTCGATCAAGGCACCTGGGTTGACTTTGCAATCTCAGTGTCGCCTGAATCGCTTCGCGTGTTGCCGGATGTGCAGTGAAACCGAAATCACCAATCGGGCGTTGTCCGTTGTATCAGCCGCCGCAAGAAGTCGATCAGCCGCTTCACTCTCACCGATGATTGATCCCGACCATATTTTGAGCAAATTGTCAGTTTGCTTTCGGGCTCGGTCCGGATTCACGGTTTAGAGGATCCCGCTTTTCGTTTCTCGTTTCGGGCAGCGGACATCCTTGATCTCTCACCGGCTGAATGTCGCGGCATCAGATGACCCGCAAGCTTTTTCTTAGAGTTGAAAATTCTCCACTGAATTGTGCCGATCGGCGTTCCGCGAGCCGCCGCAATCTCGTGATATTCCCATTGCTCGACAAAGCGCAACGTCATTACGTCACGCTCTCGGGCATCCAGGAACGCCATCCAATCCCGGAACTCAAACGTGGGCGTACCAAGCGAATGCGGGCTGGCCATTTCCAAGCGATTCGCCACGTCCGCCAAATCGACCGTTTCCACTTCTCGAGTAGATCTGCCGTAGTGCCGCCGAAGCGCATTCTGGGCAACCTTGAACAGCCACGCCCGGAATAATGTGCGATCGCGAACTTGACGCGCTTTCCGGTAAACGGTGAGCATCACTTCCTGTGTCAGGTCCTCTGCTACTGAAGCTTCGCGGCTCCGTGCCCGGAAAAACGATATCAGCTGGGGAGCAAAAACCTTAAATAGTGCCGTGAACGACAATTCGCATGGATCGTCGAGAAACTGCTCGGTAACCGCAGCTTCTTGCCGTTGTCTTTCACTGCTAAGTATTTGATTGATCATTCGGAAGAGCCGCTCAGTGGCTACCTCTTGCTCAAGGCATTCGCTCATCCAAAACGATCTTCGTTTGTTTTGACAGACTTCCCGCTTCCCGAACATCTGCCGGTGCGATCTTATTGATGACTTCTCGGCATTTGTTCAACTTCCTGCGAGTCTCCTGGCTTTCGGCAGTAACGGAATGAAATCGTAATTACGCATACTGATTGAGGCCGCGAATTGGATCAGAGCCTTTTTGCTGGAACTTACGCCCAACCTTGGTCACGCGTCTGCGAAATAAAGATATCTTTCGCTGGCGCAATCGTTTACGAAGCACTTTCGCTTGCCAGCCCATCCGTTTTTCAGCTTTGGTGTGTTACTGTTCAGCAGGCCCGCTTGCGCAGATTGGCTGCTCAGGCGGGCCGTTTCATTTCCGGGAGTCGCCCATGAACGCGAGAACCATTCGCCGTGCGCAGCAGCGTAGAGCTGCTAAGGAAGAGCGCAAGGCCGCCCGTATCTCTGCTGCCGAGATGAAGGCCGATCCGTCGAACACACCGCCGCCCAAAGCCGGCTCTGATGGCCTCGAAACCAAGTCGCCCGGGAGCGGTAACGTTGATGAAACCGCCATTCGCAGGGGGCCGGACGCTCAACTCGTAACCGGAATCACCGGCTCCGCCATTTTGCTTCCGACTGATGAAGCCGTCGCCTATTCCCGACTCGTCTCGGCAGCGAACGTGAAATGGCAGCCGGTCGGTGAGGAAGAACAGGGCCTCGTCCAATCGCTTGTCGACACCGAATGGCGTCTCATGCGCGTGCCAGCCCTTGAAGCCGGTATTTACGCTCTTGGACGCCTCGAATTCGCCCAGATGTTTAACCATGAACCCAACCAAGCAATCCGCCGGTCACTTATCGAAGCGCACGTATTTATCGTCTACCAGCGTCAGCTAAATAATCTGGCTATCCAGGAAAGCCGGTTGAGGCGTCAACATCAAAAGGACTCAGCGGACCTCCGGCGCATTCAGGAGGACCGTCAGAAGGCCGTGAGCGAATCCGAAAAGAAATTTGGGTTCGAATTTGCAAGCGCGCCTGCTGTCGGCAACTCACTACATGCTCAGGCCTCACCGGCCGCTTTGCCCGATGTCTTGGCCCGATCTGTTCCTCGTGCTTCGGTCATTTCCGAAGTGACTCGTGTCGCGCCAACGCTGGACAATTTCGGTATCGCTTCTGCGTCAGCCGAAGATCCACAGTGTTCCCTTCTCAAGCAGCCCGTTCATTCAGGGCAGCCGAAAGCATACGACGCGCCCGGAACAGTCGCGTTTTGACCAGTGAAAGGCTCGCGTTGAGTTGCGTCGCGGTCTCACGTATCGTGCGTTCCTCAAGGTCGCAAAGCACCACCACGTCTCGGTATTTGTGTGGAAGTCGCTGAATGGCGCGACGAACTCTGGAGCGGGTTTCCGAACGGGCGAACGCCTGGTGTGGAGATTCAGAGGTTGTAGGAAACCTCTCCAGGTCTGCGACCGCTGGATAGGACAGCCTGCACTTACGGTGCCGGTATAGCAGCAATGCCTCGTTGGTACCCACCGAGATCAACCATGTGCGGAAGTTAGCCTTGTACCGGAAGGTGGAAAGCCCAAACCAGGCTTTCATGAATGTGTTCTGAATGACGTCCTCCAGGTCACATGCATTCGGCACCAAAGCTCTAAGCCGATTTCTTAAAGCCGGTCCATGACGAGCGATCAGAAGCGAAAAGCACTCCGTTTCACCTGCCAGAGCCATTTGGATTAAACTGTCGTCCCCGAATGCTGCTGTCGATTTACTCATGTATGTTCTTCGTCTTCTCAGAAAGATGAAGAGGCGGAAAGCTTTGTTTGAAATCGGCACTAGCCATGTTCCGCCCAACAAAAGTTGGAACTCGGTCCTCTTCTCTGCTGAACACGCCTTGCAACTTTTTCGACCAAAGCCGGTCCCGCAGCCGCACATAGATCTGAAGACGGCCATCAGTTATTCGGAAGGGAATTCCCTGATTACGGTTTCGGGCAGGATCACAGTCGACACCGCGCCGGACTTCCGCTTACTGCTGCTCGACCGCCTCCAGGACACAGAATGCAAACGTTGACGCTCGATTTCTCTGATGTCACATACGCGGATACCTCGGCTGTTGCCGTGCTTCTCGAAGCTCTCAGATGTGCACGCGCCCTCAAGAAGAATTTTCATTTGAGCAACGTTCGTGATC
>JAFAUR010000100.1 GCA_019243205.1 Acidobacteriaceae bacterium
CCTTCTGCTTTCAACGGCACCACCGCAACAATTTCATCTTTATCACTCGCAAGCTCGCAAAAGTTTTGCAGTTTGAGATTCTTGCTGTCCCCCCATAGAAAGCACTCGCTGGGTTTGGGAGCATGCGCCACTCGACTTTCGGGTGCCCAGGCAAACGGGCAGAAAAGAGGAACACTCAATGAACTTCAATCAGCTCACTATCATCGGATGCATCGGCAAGAACGCCGAAATCAAGCAACTACCGAACGGAACTTCGGTCACCAAGTTCTCGGTCGCCACGACACATTCCTGGAAGGACGATAAAGGCGAATGGAAAGATAAAACGCAGTGGCACACGGTTGTTGCTTACGGCAGAGCTTCACGCAAGCCGCTCCACGTCTCACCAAAGGCACACACGTCTTCGTGCAGGGAGAACTCACCACGCGCGAATACGATCGCACCATCCAAGTGTCCAATGGCAAGAAAACGATCAAGCATGTGATTCAGCAGCTGGCTGTGGAACTAAAGGCCGACACCATCCGCCTTCTCGAGCGCGCCAGCAATGCCGGTGCGAGTGAAGCATCGGCAGCCACCAACGACGATGTCCCCCTTTAGGGGGACTCGTCTTGGGTTTTAGTGCTTTGGGGCAACCAGCGCGTCCTGAGTCCCGGCCTAATCGCAGCCGTGCGTCTGCGTTGGCTCTCAATCTCGCTCGGGCAATAACCGAGCGGATCGTTGCGTCACGAGTGCTCTCCGTGTTTCGGCTAGTTCGTCGGCCAGGCGATCTTCCGAGGGAAGCTGAAGTTTGTATTCGCGGGCGAGGACTGTGTTAGAAAAGTTGCGCAATGCATTGTGCGCAACCGCTTCATTCCGCTCCGAACAGAGGATGAGACCAACAGGATCATTCTCGCCGTCAAGTCATTGATTTATGCTCGTAGCCAGTCAGGATCATCGATGACGCGGGGCGTGCCGCTTACCTGCACGACCGCATAGTTCCAGGTAGGAACCACTCGTCCGTGTTCTTGTTTCGACACGTACCATGAGGGCGTAATGTATGCTTCGGGTCCTTGGAATACGACCAGCGTCTCCGCTCCGGAACTCAAAGCACTGACCTGGTCGTTGGCTTTGGCGATGTGAGCGCGAAGGGTTCCGTTCTCGCCGCCATCAACGAGTGTGAATGGTACGAGATTTGCCAGAAGACCGCTGGAACCCGCCGTGATGAGAGTAGCAAGCGGATGCGCCTGGATCATCGCGTGCAAAGTCTGCAGGTCGTCCTCTAGGAACGTATTGGGAAGATACGGTGCCGCGCAATCATCGCCGACGACGACCCGATCTTCCGCTACACCCTTCGGGCCATCGTGCAAGAAACCTGCGAAGTGATTGCAGAGGCCGAAAATGGCCAGGCCGCGATTCAGGCCGCCGAGGAATTGCATCCCGACCTGGTATTCCTGGACATCTCGATGCCCTTCTCGATGACTTCCGAGCCGCAGTCGAATTTCGAATGAACCTGCCTGCGTCCGCATAATCGTCGTCACCAGTTACTCCGACAAACCTTCTGTTGAGCGGGCTTTTCTATGCGGCGCTCAAACGTATGTGGTCAAGGGATCTGCCCTCTTTCAGATACCCGACGCCATACAGGCAGTGTTGGAGGGCCGGACGTTCCGACCCGCCTGGTAACCTGGCATTTCTGTGCGCTCCGACGCGCGGCCGTACTCTGATCGAGACCCGAAGGTGCGGAGGCTGACGCGACAATCGGACAAACCCGGCAAAACCCAGTTGACAACAGCGAAGAGAAAGCGTACTTTCGCCTCACGGGATCGCAGCAGAACTTCGCCCTTCCGGCCGCACCTAAAGCGGCGACGGATGCAGTATGAGCCAACTATTAGATTCGCGTTGCGACATCGACGATGGCCTGCGGGACACGTTGTCTTATACCCAAGCCATTGTCGATACCGTACGCGAGCCACTGCTCGTCCTTGACTGCCAGCTTCGAGTCAGTACGGCCAGCCGCGCCTTCTACCAGACGTTCGCCGTATCCACTGAGGACACTCTGCAGCAGTTCATTTATGACCTTTAACGGGCAGTGGAACATACCGGGCCGTCGTGTTCTTCTCGAAGAAGTTCTCCCACAGCACCAAACGAGGACCTGCAGCGGTTCGCATACGTCGCCGCTCACGACCTCAGGTCTCCTCTAAACTCGGGGCTGAATCTGCTTCAGTTATTGGCTCGTCAAAGGAAGGACACCTTTCAGGAGGGCGATGCGCGGCTGCTCGATCTTGCCATTGCGAGCTTCACAAGAGTTGGTGAGCTCATGGAGGCGATCCTGGCCTATTCAGCCGTCGAGAATGCCTCTCAAAGGCGTGCCGTCGTCAGTCTCGCGGAGCCGCTACACATTGCACTTCAGAACCTACAGCACCATATTCAAAACGCGGCGGTGATAGTTGACGCTCGTGCACTGCCGAGCGTCAGCACCGATCGTACTCAGATGGTGATGGTGTTCCAAAACCTAATAGGAACTGCCATCAAATACCGTGGCAAAGAACCCCCATGCGTAGTGATAGAAGCAGCCAAACTGGCCGGCGAATGGCAACTGACAGTGCGGGATAACGGCGTAGGATTCGAGCAAGAATACGCAGCCCAAATCTTTGAGCCGTTTCGCCGCCTCCACGGAGCTGGGATCCCCGGCAGCGGCATCGGCCTTGCTACTTGTAAGCGGATAATTGAGCATTCGGGGGGAAAAATCTGGGGCGGAGTGGGCGCCCGTCTCCCGCTCGCCCGTCGCGGAGAGCCGTAGCTGTTTCCCGGTCTGGTTCGCCCCGAGACACGTCTTCGGGCGTGAAGAACAGCGCCCCGGGTTTGCCCAAAACCTCCTCCTGCGAATAACCGAGCAGCAACTCTGCGCCCTTGTTCCAACCGAGGGCGTTGCTGTCCAGGCCTAGCGTGATGAAAGCGTAGTCTCGCGCGCTGTCGGCCAAGGCTCTAAATTCGGCCTCCAGCACGCGAGCCCTCTCCAGTTGAAGCGTAAGATTTGTTAGGTCTGCGTCTGCTTCCTTTTCGCCAGTTGTTTTGCGTGAAGTTGCCGATATGGCTTCCGTGCCGGTTAGCGCATTTGCTCCTAGAAAAGGATGTTTAACGGAATGTGTCACTCGGTTCGTCACTTTCTCTCGGAACCGGGTTGAGGGTAGGGAGATTCGAATTTAGCACTGATCGGCTTAGCGCGTAATTCGGAAGATTACGGCCTACCGGTGGTTGACCCAGGCACTGACTGCTATTTATCAGCGAGCGAGTGACGGTTTGCAGAAAAACGGCTTGCGTCTTCTTTGGAGTAGATGTTATTGAACAGCACGTAGTGTGGACCAGTCGCTTGCACTTGCGCATCTAGCTTGGCGGCCAGCAATGCGAGGTCCTCGTCGGTGTACCGGTATCGATAGCCAGATCTGCCATGGAGACGCCAATAAAGGGAATTCCCATACGTGGGATCGGACTGAAATGGATCGACACAATGGACCAGGTTCCCTCGGGCGCATAAATCGCGAATTAGAGTAGGGCTCCAATCATTGCCACGAGGCTCCCACGCAAGCGTATATTGACCGCGATCGATCTGCTCGAAAAACGTCGAAAGGTTGCGAATGTTTTCGGGATTTGGGAGGAAGGATCTGGGACACTGAAAAACGATGACCTCGGCATGAAGAATGTTGGCTACTTCTTTCGTGCGCTGCCATGCCAGCCACACCTGCTCGGTCCGGCGAAAGCTGCCATAGAGGTCTCGTTCCGTGGGGCTCACGCGTGATTTCAAACGGCGGTAGGTCGGGCTGTCAGGCGTGTGGGTTATTAGTTGCCACGCCTTCATGCAGAATCGGAACTCGGACGGCGCCTCGGCTCTCCACCGCTTTGCTACTACGCTCGACGGTGGCTGGTAAAAGGTTGTCTGAATCTCTATCGTCGGGAAATCGCGGACATAGCGGGCGTGGGCTTCGGTCCAGCCGCAACAGCCGATAAAGACGGGAACTTGCCTCATTCGGATAAGGTACAACCTGCCCTTTGCTCACGATCGTCTCCGCAATGTGCAGGCACGACATGTCACGTTCCTAAGGGAGCGAGCCCGACTCGTAGTAGCGCTACATAATCGCACCAAAGTTGCCGCTGCTAGCTTCCCGAGCATGCAAAAGAAATCGAACTCGCGTCCCACATCTGTGTACATTCACCTCGGCGGGTTCGGGAGCACTCAGATCTTCGGTACGGGCGTGGACATTCTGGAAACGACCAGGCATTTTGAGTTCTGGCGACTCCAGGTCCTTGGTAGCGGCATAGCGAATCCAGCTACTCCGGTTCAGCCCTCTCTTCTTTGCCGCACGGTCAATTCGAGCGAGCAGGGCAGGGCAGGGGGGAACCGAATCGGTGTTTGGGACAAACCGGCCCTCCTCTTCGGTCTCATTGGCGGAAGCGGCCAGGGTGAACTTCTCAGCCTGCTTGTCGCTTATCTTTGTCTTGCGAGAGGGATGTTTCGTGATTCGCATGGGATATTGAAGCGATAGCGGAAGCATAATATCCGAAAAGATGCACTGCGAAAAGACCGAATTCGTGAATGCCTTTTTGGTCCGCTGGACGGTATTCGATCACCGATAGACCAGCTAGGGCGGCATGCGGAAGGCTTTCTGTCGAACGATCGGCTGAGGAAAGTACTCGAAACGTGCTTTCTCGCGAATGATCGCGGCAGCTTCGTCGTTGTCTTTCCCGAATGGGTCAGCCGCGTTGAGAACCACGACCGTCCGGAGTTTCGTGTTAATCTCACATGCTTCCTGAATCAGCTCCTGCAACGGGGTCGAGCGAGCAGACGTCGAATGTCGCCGGCAGCAAGGGGATGACCAAGACGTCGGCAACTGTCAACGCCGCACGCAGGCTGGAAGTATCGCGCCCACCAACATCGATAAAGATGCGCTGATACTTACTTCGTAATTGCCGGGCCTGAGTTCGGATCTCCGCACCGCGAAGAGAAACGGCGGTGTAGCCAGGCGAGCCAATGTTATCGGCACGCAACTGGGTGAACGCGCGCGCGGTACCTTGTTCATCACCGTCGACCAACAGAACGTCAGCTCCGCTCAGAGCTTCACAGATCGTGAGATTCACGGCAGAGTCGTTTTGCCGACCGCCGCCTTTGACATTGCCAACAGCAATGGTCAGGCTATTTACCTGCGTACCAGACGAAGGTGACCGTAGCCGTCCGGATATCGCTTGCAGATGGCAGATGTCCCGCTGCCGATATCGCATATGTATCGGATCGTTTTTTCATCCTGCCACCCTCTGCAACTCGTGGACGGCGCACGCCTGCTTCACGATCAGACTGTTCCCATCGGAGTTGATCCTCGCTGAACATTCCGGCCAAAGGACACGAATGAATTCGAGCCACCGTTCGAGTTTTTCCCGGAACCGCCTCGGGCGTGCATATTCGACGGACCCAATCTGGCAGGCGAGTCCTTGCGGCCCGAGCAGCGGAATCGCCTCTTCTCCGTTCGCTCGAAAGCAACCATAAGACAGCCAGATGAAGAGATCGAGGACGGCCGGCGCCCCAGCCAGGACCTTCACTGCTTCCAGATCTGTTGGAATCGGATGTGAGGTGATCTCCCGATAGAACTGATCACTCAACACGATGATGTTTTCGAACTCATCGGATAGGGGACATTGATCGGGATAACGGCTGTACCAGATGTGTCCTTCGTTGAAGAAGCTGAAACGCGAGCGCTGGACAACCTTGGCTTTCCCGTTCAGGGTGTCCGTACCGAAGAAGATCGTGGCACCAAATATACGTTCGAAGGCTGCAACCAACCGGCGATATTCTTTGCCACCTTTGTGCATGCCGAAGGTCTCGAGCATTTCGGCTGCGGTCCGAAAACGCACCGTCTGACTCTGCTGCCTGACCGGAAGGGTAGCCAGGTAAATCGGCACGATCCGATCCAAAAGTCTACGAGCGGCTCGGCGGTCCTGAAACCCCGGAGAATCTTGCCGAGGTCGAGCAATTTGCCACCGTGGAACGCGACATGTTTCTTCACAAGAGGGGGCACGCTGGCCCGACGCCCTGAATCCAGACTATTGGGCGATCGGCGCTTATACGTTCTCGATCCCGGCGAGTCGGGTCTTCATGTCGAGGTTGTTTATGACCCTCGCGACGAACATCCCGCTCTACCCCCAATGGGCCGTGTATCTGAAGGACCGCCAGCCGAAGACCCTCATCGTAATGGGACGAAATGACCCTCTAATCCTGCCGGCGGCCGCGGAATTCGTGAAGCAGGTTGTGCCTGCAGCCGATCTGCGCTATTTCGACGGCGGCCACTTCGTGCTCGACAAGTATTCCGACCCGATCGCCGAGGCGATCAGTGAAGTGTTTTCCGACTGAGAATTCTCGCAATGAATGAACCAGGGAGAAGCGGCCATGAATAGACTCGCAAAGCAGGCAATCGAGGCCCACGGCGGCCTCGAACGTTGGAACCATTTCCTCACGCTCTCAGCCCAACTGACCCAGGGGGGCGAGCTCTGGGCTGCCAAGGGCAAAGCCGGAATCCTGGATGACGTAACTGTAACAGTCGACCTTCGCGAACAAAAGGCTTCGCACTGGCCCTTCGGTACTCCCGATCGAAGGTCGCACTTCGAACCGCAACGAGTCGCGATCGAAGACGCGAACGGCAAGGTGCTTGAAGAACTCCTTCAACCCCGCGCGTCCTTCGAAGGACATGCCGCCAGCTGGAACCATTTGCAACTCGCCTACTTCGCGGAATACGCGATGTGGACCTATGTGAACATTCCGTTTCTACTCGCCAGACCCGGCCTTGAGTCAGAAGAAGTGGAGCCGTGGCAAGAGTCGGGCGAAAGGTGGCGTCGTTTGAAAGTCCGGTTCCCTGCGGATATCGCGACCCACAGCACAGAGCAGACACTCTACTTCGACCGGCAAGGATTGTTGAGGAGACAGGGCTACAGCGTCGAAATTGATGGCACTTCAGGAGCGGCGCACTACGTCTACGATCACAAAGAGTTTTCGGGCATCGTCTCCCCGACGAAAAGGCGAGTCTTCCGTCGACAACCGGACGGACGCCGCGCTCCCGAACCGTTGATTATCTCCATCGACCTCGATCGGATTGTCCTCAGCTAGACCGGACAACTAGTGGGGCGTCCCAGTGATACGTACAGCACAATCGGAGCGTCAATACGATGTGGCCGATAAGCGAGGATTGCTGCAGGTCAGTGCCGAAGAACGAGGCGAGTTGGAAAGTTGGACGCAGTCGCGAAGTTTGCCTGCCGGCGATGTGTTTCGCGCACGATTGAGTTTGGCTCTGGCTAACGGTCTAAGCTATCGCGAGATCGAGCGCAAACTTGGCGCCAGCGCGCCCACCGTGTCGAAATGGAAGAGGCGGTTCGAGCAGGACGGCATCGAAGGCTTACAGGGCCGACAGCAAGGAAGCAAGCCGCGACGGGCAACGCCGGGGA
>JAFAUR010000263.1 GCA_019243205.1 Acidobacteriaceae bacterium
AGAGGGGCGGCTTTTTGTTGTGGCGAAGTTCAAGGAAAGAAAATACGAGCTAAGTTTTAGTAAATTAATGGTCGGGTAGTGTTTCATCCTAGAATGACACCCTTCCGCTCCAAGTTGTAGCGGTAGACGAAGAGTTTGAGACAGCAGTGGTGCATGTAGTGCAAAACTTTGAGAAGGACAGCGTTTTACGCACCAAGCGAGAGAAGGCCGCTGCCTTAAAGTGTTGATCCAGCGCTCCACGTGGGATGTTTGGCCTTCCTCCTTGCCAACGGCCTCGTGCCGTTCTTCGTGGATCACTTCTCGGTATGCCTCCCATAAATCGGTGTAGCAGGTTGCCCGTTTGTAGAACTCGGGAATGGCTCGCCACAAACGCTCGCAGCTCGCTCGGCTGCGATCACCTTCCACGAAGGCCACGATCTGAGGAGTTTCTCGGCATAGAGCCAACCAAACCCACACCTTATCGCTTTTGCGGTAGACGAACGAGCACAACTCGTCCAATTCGAGTACCTGCTGCTGCTGGCGAGAAGCCCCGGCCGCCTCGGGGAAGACGAGGGTGTCTGTCTTCGAGGTCGAGGGGCTCTACCTTTTTTTGAGCCAGCTTATGACCGTGGTGGGCGACACACCGAAGGTGCGCCTGAGCCCGCGCAGGCTCGGGCGTTCCTGATAGGCGCGCAAGATCTCCTCCTTGCGCTCTTCGGTGTAGCCGTTCGGGGAAGGATCCTCCCGGCTTTGGCGACCGCAGGCGTGACAGAGGTACCTCTGCTTGGCGTTGTTGGGAGCGAGTCCGTTCTTTACGAGGTCGGTGCTGGCGCAATGGCGACAGGCGATCGTTTGGGTGACCATACCAATACCCTAGTGCATATGCAGAACAGGTTGTGTGTAACGGGCTATAGTGGTCCTCATGAAACCTCCAATCTTCGTTCGGGAACTCTCAAGAAAGGAACGCGAGGCTCTGGAGGCCGGGCTGCGCTCAAAAGACGCCTTCGTCCTGCGCCGATCCCAGATACTTCTGGCGAGCGCTAGTGGACAGTCCCCGCCCAAGATAGCCGCGAGCTTGGGGTGCGCCTCCCAGACGGTGCGCAACGCTATCCACGCCTTCAACGAGCGTGGCCTTCACGCGCTGGTGGCGGGTTCCTCCCGCCCGAAGCGCATTCACGCGGCTTTCGGGGAGGAGAGCTCAGAAGCTCTCAAGGAGCTGTTGCACCACTCTCCGAGAGAGTTTGGCAAACAGACAAGCCTCTGGACGCTTGAGGACGCCGCACAGGTGAGCTTCGAGGAGAGCCTCACCCAGAGGCAGGTGAGCGGGGAGACCATCCGCGCTACCCTGGCGAGGCTGGGGGTGCGCTGGGAGCGAGCCAAGCGCTGGATCGAGAGCCCCGACCCCGAATACGAGAGGAAAAAAGGGCTCTGAAGCGGCTGATACGCCTTGCCGAAAGCAACCCGGAGTGGGTCTTGGGCTACGAGGACGAAACCTGGTGGAGCCGCTTCGAGCAACCGAGTTTGCATTCGTGGGCCGAGGCCGGAGAGCCGATGCGCCTTCTTCAGAAGGAGGCGACAAAGGGCGACCCCGACTCAAAGGCTCTCTCGTGCTACGGGCTTTATCTGCCTGAAGTGGGCCGGACCTGGTTGAGGTTTGTCGATGGCCGTCCGGTGAGCGCCATAACCACGCAGTTTCTTTCGTGGAGCTGCCAGGGGCTCGAAGCTCTTGGCAAGAAGGCCCTGCTCCTGATCTGGGACAATGCCTCCTGGCACAAGAGCAAGTTCGTCACCGAATGGATTGCCGCCCACAACCAAAAAGTCAAAAACGGCGGCCATCACGGAGTGCGCATAGTGGCCTGCTTTCTTCCTAAGAAGAGCCCGTGGCTCAACGCCATCGAGCCAAAGTGGATCCACGGCAAGCGCAAGGTGGTCGAGCCCGAGAGGTTGCTAGGTGCATACGAGCTCGCCGAGAGGATTTGCGAGGTCTTCGGCTGTGCTCACGAGGAGCATCTATCCATTCCCCAAGAGGTCGCCTGAATGTGCACTAGGCAAGAGGATCAGAGCAGCTGAGGTTGTAAGTACTCTCCAATTGGCTGTATCAGCTCCGGTGAGTCGTTGCGCCAGTTTTTCGCAGCGTCCGAAACGCGCCAGCCTTCCATCAGTTCT
>JAFAUR010000283.1 GCA_019243205.1 Acidobacteriaceae bacterium
ATTCAGAGCAGGACCGGGTAAGGCGGTGAAGACGAGCCGGACCGGATCTGCCTTGCCGCCGATAGAAAGCGGATGAATCTCGCAACTGGGACGCTCCTGCGTGATCGAAGGACAAACTTCCAGCATGTGCGCGCCTAAGACTTGACCTTCGCCGCGCAAATGATAGGTGTAATCCTCCATGAACGAAGTGCCGCCATTTAATCCCGCGGCCATCACTTTCATGCTGCGAACCAGGGCGGCTGTTTTCCAGTCTCCTTCGCCGCCGAATCCATAGCCGTCCGCCATCAAGCGCTGAACCGCGATACCCGGAAGCTGGGTTAGCCCGTGAAGATCTTCAAAGTTATCCGTGAACGCCTTGAACCCTCCGTTGTCGAGAAAATGCCGAAGGCCGAGTTCTATCCGCGCGGCTTCGAGGAGCGAAGATCTCTGCCTGCCGCCCGGGCGCAGAGTTTCAGCCAACGAATAGGTGTTTTCGTATTCCTTGACCAAAGCTTCTGTTTCAGCCTCGCCCACGTCATCGATGCGCTTGACGAGATCGCCGACTCCATACGCATCGACTGAATAACCGAGCTGGATTTCCGCTTCGACTTTGTCTCCTTCCGTGACCGCGACCTTGCGCATGTTGTCACCGAAGCGAGCCACCTTCAGGTTCTGCGAATCGTGCCAGGCGCAGGCTGCACGGCTCCAGGCCGCAATTTCGTCGTGAACCGCGGGATCCTGCCAGAAGCCGACGACGACTTTGCGGTTCATGCGAAGCCGGCTGCCGATAAACCCGAACTCGCGATCGCCGTGCGCCGACTGGTTCAGATTCATGAAGTCCATGTCGATGGATGCCCACGGCAGTTCGGCGCTGAACTGAGTATGCAGATGCGCAAGAGGCTTCTGCAATGCAGCCAACCCGCCGATCCACATCTTTGCCGGAGAAAACGTGTGCATCCAAGCGAGAACGCCGATGCAGTTCTTCGCGCTGTTCGCTTCCAGGCAAATCTGCCGGATCGCTTCAGCTGTCTTCAGAACGGGTTTGTAAATGATCTGGACTGGAATGGATTTGGATTCCGCCAGCCCTCGCGCGATAGCACGCGATTGCTCGGCCACTTTATCGAGAGTCTCCTGACCATAAAGATCTTGACTGCCGACAAGGAACCAAAGCTCGAAAGTTTTTAGGTCAATCATGAGGAGGAAACGAGCCCGCTATAGCACGGGACCGATCTTCCAGGGTACAAACTCGTGATGGCCGAGCACTTCCGCTTTGCTTCTTTCGCCGGAGGCAATGCGTAACAAAGCTTCGAAAATTTCTTCCCCGATCTGTTGCACCGTGGCCGTTCCGTCCGCGATTACGCCGGCATTGATATCCATGTTGTCGGGCATGCGTCGAAACGTGTCGGAGTTACTGCTGATCTTCAGTACCGGAATGTTGGGAAAGCCAATGGCGCTGCCGCGACCCGTCGTAAATGCGATCAGATTCGCACCTCCGGCTGCGAGCCCCGCTAAAGACACGGGATCATAACCGGGCGTGTTCATGAAGACAAATCCGGGCGTTTGTATCCTTTCGGCATATTCAACGACATCTTCGAGCGCGGTTGTTCCAGCCTTCGCTACCGCGCCTAGCGACTTCTCCACGATATTGGTAAGCCCGCCCTTCTTGTTTCCCGGCGATGGATTGTCATTGAAACTCCCGCCAAACTGGTTCAGATATCCTTTGTAGTTCTGAATGCACGCCAGCAATTTCCTGGCGACCTGTTCGTTTCTGGCTCGACGAAGGAGAGTGTGTTCGGCACCGAAGATCTCGGTGGTCTCGGCCAGTACCACCGTTCCGCCTTGCGCAACCAGGAGATCCGAACAGTAACCAAGAGCGGGGTTTGCAGTGATTCCGGAGAAGGAATCGGAGCCGCCGCAATTCAAACCGAGTACTAGGGCTGAGGCGGGCGTTTCCGTCCGTTGCAGAGCGGCAGCCTCCTCCATCAATTTGCGGATTTCGCGAACGGCGTGCTCGGTCGCTCTGCGCGTGCCGCCGCTCTCCTGAAGTGTCAAACCAACCAGGTTCTTCGGCACTGGCCCCGCGTTGCCGCCCAGATAATGATCAATCTGGTTTACCTCGCACCCGAGGCCCAGGATCACGGCCGCAGCGACGTTCGGATGATCGAGAACGCCCTTTAGCGTGCGCTGCAGTTGCTCGGTGTCCGGCCCGATGGTGGACGCGCATCCATCCCCGTGAGGAAATGCGACCACGCCGTCCACGTTTGGAGGCAGCTTCTGCCCGTCGAATTCATGAGCGATTAATTCGGCGGTGTGCGCAGCACAATTGCTGGCAGCAACGACTGCGATATAGTTACGCGTTCCTGCTCTGCCATCCGCGCGCTTGAATCCCAGGAACGATCGTGTGCTTGCCTTGAGAATCGAAGGCTGCTCGCCGTAGCTGACCTGCTGTTCATTTTCATGAAACGCGAGATTGTGTTCGTGTACATGTTGCCCGGCCTTGATGTCGCTCCGGGCAATTCCGATCGGTTCGCCATAGCGATAGATCGGCTGGCCGGAACGAACATCCAGAAGCGCGACCTTGTGGCCAGGCGGAATATGTTGTAAGACTGTGACGGGACGCCCGGCGAGTTCAAGGCGTTGGCCGGGAGAAAGCGCCAGGCGCGCGATGGCAACGTTGTCTGCCGCGTTCAAAACAATGGCCGCGTTGTGCTCGGTTGCGGCGGGAAGGATATCGACCAGCATAAGAATCCAGGCGCGCATTCGTATCGAAATCGACTCGAAGCGGCCCCGAAGTTATTATCGGATGACGTAGCATTCGAATTCAAATGAAGAACAAGCCTTGGACAATGCTCCTGGTCGCTACGCAGTTCGCGGGCCTTGCCTTCGCGCAGCACAGCGCGGCTCCCATCCGGCTGATGCTGCTGGATGGAGAAAGCGCCGGCCCCTACCATGACTGGCGTCACACTACGCCGGCGCTGAAGAGGATTTTCGATGACGCGGGCATTTTCGCGGTGGACATCGTAACAGCCCCTCCCGCCGGAGGTGACTTCCAAAACTTTCACCCGGACTTTAGCCGGTATCAGGCGATTGTTTTCAACTACGACGCCCCGGACGAGCGCTGGCCCGCGGACCTGAAAGCCTCTTTCGAAAAATATGTTCAGGATGGAGGCGGATTCGTCTGCGTGCACGCGTCCGACAATGCTTTTCCCGACTGGCCCGCATACAACCTCATGATTGGGGTCGGCGGTTGGCGGCACCGGAATGAAAACGCCGGACCGCACTGGTTCTTCAAAGACGGAAAGCTTACGTCTGATACAAGCCCGGGCCCCGCTGGCCACCACGGAAAACGGCTGCCTTTCGAGATCGTCATCCGCGATCACAATCACCCTGTCACAAAAGGTCTACCGGATACATGGATGCATGTGGGCGACGAACTCTATGCGAATCTGCGCGGACCTGGAAAGAACATGGATGTACTGGCGACCGCGTATTCCGATCCGGCGAACAGCGGCACCGGGCTGGACGAGCCCATGCTGATGGTCATGACCTACGGGAAAGGGCGAATCTTCCACACCACTTTGGGACACGATGTTCCCGCTATGAGCGGCGTCGGATTTATCGTGACGCTCCAGCGCGGCGCCGAGTGGGCCGGGACCGGGAAGGTGACGCAAAAAGTCCCACCCGATTTCCCGACGGCGGATGAGGTTCGCACCCGACCGGATATAGCCGAATTGACGCTCAACCCTACGAAGTAGCTAACTTCGCGCGATGGAAATGCGCATTGGTATCAACGCGGTTCCAGTCATATATACGGGCATGCGACCTACGTTCCGCGTCACGGCATAAACGCGCGGGACGCGAACGGCGAGAGGAGTCTCATTCGCAATCCCGGATTTCAAATCGACGACCGCATTGGAATTGGAGCAGACTCAACCCGGACCGCAGCATCTGGTGCACTTGTCCGCAAACGCGACCTTTCGTTTCGAAACCTGAGCTTCGGTCCGGCGTAGCCCGTAACTCGACAACAATGCGGGAGCGCCCTGGGTGCAGCGGCCAGAGTTGAGCGGTCAAATCGGACCTTCGGAGCACATAACTGTGCTGGGAACGCAATCCGTCTTACTTGGGTGACAATAAGATCTTGCATTTGGAGACGACGTTCTGGTCCGACGGACGCTCAAACAATACGAAGTTCTCGAACAACTAGGCGAGGGAGGCATGGGCGTCGTGTATCGCGCACGCGATACGCACCTCGGTCGAATGGTCGCGATCAAGTGTCTTTCCGCCCAACTTTTTAGCGACTCAGCGTCAAAGCAACGCTTCTTCCAGGAGGCTCGGGCTGCTTCCAGTCTTAACCATCCCAATATCATCACCATCTACGAGCTGTTCAACGAAGGTGGCTCCGACTACCTCGTTATGGAGTACGTCAAGGGGAAGACGCTGGAACAGATCCTGTCGTCGAAACGTTTGAGGGTACGAGAATTACTCGAAGCTGCAGTTCAGATCTCGGACGCGCTCGCCACGGCACATGCATCGGGCATCATCCATCGGGACATCAAGCCTTCGAACGTGATGGTCCCCGAGGATCGCAGGATCAAAGTGCTCGATTTTGGTTTGGCCAAAGTCCTGGATCAGCGTCCTGACACGGATGAATCGAGCCGTACAAAGCTCGAACAGACCACCGAAGGAATGATCATCGGGAGTGCGTCCTATATGTCGCCTGAGCAGGCCGAAGGTAGACCGGTGGATGCACGCACCGATATCTTCTCTCTCGGCGCATTGATGTATGAGATGTCCACCGGACAACGCGCATTTGCGGGTGAGTCCCGTGTCAGTACGCTTGCCGCAGTGTTGACGCGCGAACCGGTTCCGATTGAGGAAATCGCTCCTGATACTCCCAGAGAGCTGCAGCGCGTGATCCTCCGCTGCCTGCAGAAAGATCCCAGGCGCCGCTTCCAAAGCATGCTCGATTTGAAGCTCACGCTAGAGGAGTTGAAGGCGGACAGCGACTCGGGACAACTCGCTCGCTTGCCGCCGCACGAGACAGCCAAGCGCCGTTCGTCGTGGATCCCGGCAGCGGTCATCGCGGGATTGGTATTAGCGATAGTTGCGTGGTTCTGGCTGCGCGCGGAACACACCCGGATACGGCAACCTTTAGCTCTTGAACAGCTGACGTTTGATAGCGGGCTGACGACGAATCCCACCATTGCTCCAGATGGAAAGTTGATCGCGTACGCGTCCGATCGCGCCGGCGAAGGTAGCCTGGACATCTGGGTTCAGTATCGGGGCGGTGAGCCCGTTCGCATCACACGCGATCCCACTGACGAGGATGAGCCTTCGTTCTCTCCAGATGGCACGAAAATCGCGTACGCGTCGCGGAACCCAGGTGGCGGAATATATATTGTTTCGTCGCTCGGTGGCCAGTCGCCTCAGCAGATTGTCAGCTTCGGAAATCGGCCGCAGTTCTCGCCTGACGGCAGCCAACTCCTGTTTGTCAGCAGCGGTTTGCCCAGCCTGTCACGCGTGTACAGGATCAGCCTTAATGAGGCAGGTGCCGCTCCCATCCAGGTAGCTCCTGAACTTTTCTACAGTTTCGCGCCGCTCTGGTCACCGGATGGAAAACACATCCTCTTCCTTGGCGCAAAACTGAAAGGGAACGACGCAGAGGACGGACCCTGGATCGTTTGCCGCAGACGGACGCCCCCCCGAGCCCACGCTCGTCAAAGCCTCGATACCGGAGAATCCCGTTTCCGCGAGCCTGGAGGCTTGGCTACCCGGAGATCGCATCGTCGGCGGTCTGGACATCCACGGCCATCCGCATTTGTTCGAAGCTCACTTGAATAGGAATCCGTGGCGTCTCGAGCGCATGGAGCAGATTACGTTTGGAACCGGGGCGGTCGAACACCCATCCGTGGCAGCCGACGGCACCATGGTGGTTGCGAGTGAACAGACCGATCTTGACCTTTGGAGCTTGCCGCTGGACATCCTTCGCGGCCTTGTAATCGGGGAACCTAAGCGCCTGACTCACGACGCCTCGCGCGAAAATTTTCCAACGATTCAGTGGATGGAACGAAGCTGTCTTACAGGACCGAACTGGCTGGGAATGCCCAGATCTGGTTTCAGGATTTAGAGTCGGGGGCAAAGCGGCCATTAACGCCCCTCAGCCCCGGAATCTACCGGGATGCAATCAGCGTCGATGGCTCTCAAGTTGCGTTCCACGAGTGGGACCACAAGGCAGGGGGCAGTCTGCATTGGATGTCTACATCAGGAAAAGCGTCTTCCGCCATGCCAGCCCAGCCACCACTTGCTATTTGGGATTGGACACCCGACGGCCATGATTTGCTTGTCATGAGCCGTGTTGGACCGGTATTCACGGCAGAACGGGTAGATGTTGTCACTCGCAAGGCTGCGTTGTTCCTCCGAAGACCACACCACGTATTTCAGACCCACATCTCTCACGACGGACGATGGGCCATAGCGCAAGAACTGGGCGTCGGAGTCTTGATCACGCACTATGATCCGAAACACCCTGAGCAGAATCAATGGAGATTGCTAGGTTTGCCCCAAGCCGACCTTATTCGCTGGTCGGCGGACGACAACACCATTTACTTCCTTTCAAATGCAGATTCTTTTTCGTGTGTCTGGGCGCAACGGCTGGAACCAGTCACGAAGCAGCTCCGTGGTTCGCCGCTTGCGGTTGCTCACTTCCATCAGGCCCGCCGCTCTCTCAACGTTCAGGACTCAGGCGAGATTGGCCTCGCTGTAGCACGCAATAAGATTGTGCTCGCCGAAGCCGAGCGCACCGGTAACGTCTGGATAACGAAACTGCAATAACTCTTCCCGTATGTTGCCGACAAATGCCAGGGATTAGGGCAAACCTGACATCTTGCAAAACGTGGACCTGCACAATGCCGGGCCGCCGCACGACACCTCGATGAAGGATGGCCGAGAGATCCGCCCAGGTCAGGCAACGGTGGCCGAATATTAACAGGCAGTGCGTGATTGGTAGTCCCCGCTGCATCTGGCGCGCGTGTTCACGTCCGTTGAAGTACCACCCCCGGTCGGAGAAGTTGAAGGCTTTCGCGATTACCCGCGCAAAGCGTTGCGTCGCTAGCCCTTGATTGACGAGCCGTCCGCATCACGACCGCGCCTCAGCAGTCTTGCGCGATTAACGAGACGCGGTAGTGTTCGCCTTCTCCAGAACCGCGTCCGGCAGCGCCCAGGCAAACAATACGCCCCCGCTGCTCGTCAGCACGACCTGCCTGCCGTCGAGTTGGAACGTTAACGGAGAGCTTTGCATCGCTGCTCCTTGTCCCGCGTGCCACAACGTCTTGCCATCGCTGGTGTCTATCGCCAGAACGTTGCCTTGCGCGTCACCGGTGAACGTAATGCCGGCGTCCGTTGTCAACACGCCCGCGCCCGAGCCGCGAGGTCCGAGCTCATGCGTCCAGCGAATCCTCCCGGTCTGGTAATCGATGGCTTCGAGGAGGCCTTTGCCCCAGATGCCGTAGTCTGCGCCCGCCCAGCCGAACGTGCCATCTGCCGGCTTGGCGAAATAGATGCCGTAGCTCGGGTGAGCGTCAACGATAAATAGTCCGGTTTTCGGATCGAAGCTCGGAGAACGGTAGTTGGTCATTCCGCCTTCATCCGGCGCAATCAGGCGGCCGTCGCGAGCCGGCTCCTTGTCCGGATTGGGAATGGGGCGGCCCTGAGCGTCCACCCCACGCGACCAATTCACCGGCCCGAAAGGCACGCTGAGCAGATTCTTTCCAGTAGTTCGGTCGAGCACGAAGAAATAGCCGTTGCGCGACGTCTGCATCAGCATCTCGCGCGGTTGGCCGTGAAAATCCGCATCGACGAGTACCGGCGTCTCGACCGCGTCCCAATCGTGCGTATCGTGCGGCGACGCCTGGAAGGCCCAGACCATCTTGCCCGTCTGCGGCTTAAGAGCGACAATGCTGCACGTGTAGGGGTTGTCTCCCGGCCGGGTCGACCCGGTGAGGACGGGGGTCGGATTGCCGGTGCCCCAATAGATGAGATCGAGTTCCGGATCGTAGGTTCCTGTCATCCACGTCATCCCGCCGGTTGTCATATTGGGTGTTCCGGCCGGGGAGTGGAATCCCATTCCCACTGGGTCTTGCCGGTTTCGGGATCTACCGAACGAACATAGCCGC